>JBFKCU010000013.1:0-18838 GCA_041620115.1 Burkholderiales bacterium
AAAGCCTGCTGCTGCTGGGCACCGGGCACTGCTTTCGCGATCAGGTGCTGGATGCCTGCCCGGCGCTGAACCGGTCAAACGCCGCACCGGGCTCACTGCAGAAGACCGTCGAGGGGTCGTCGCTGGAAACCATCCGCCTGATGGTCGCCTCCGGACTGGGCCTCACCGTACTGCCCGGCACCGCGATCCCTGCGAAACGCGCGGCCACTGATCTGCTTACCTACATCCCGTTCTCCCGGCCCGCCCCGGACCGGCGGGTCGTCCTGGCATCGCGCTCGAGTTTTCCGCGCGCCGCGGCACTGGACATGATTCGTGCGGCCATCGCCGCCTGCGCCCTGCACGACACCCGGCCCGCAAAATAGAAAATTATTAACAAAACAACCGGCTAGCGATGAACGGCGGAATTATAGTTATAAACTATCTTTTTATTAATAACAATCAATTGGATTAATCACCGCGCAGCCTGCAGAATGCCCTCCATGCGTTGCGAGACGCACCACCTTTCAACCACTGGAGATGCAGATGAAACAGGAATCCATAACCGTGAAGAACATCGAAGCCGCATTTGCCGGCGAGTCCATGGCGCATATCAAATACCTGTATTTCGCCAAGATCTGCCGCGAACAGGGCGACATCGAAACCGCCAAGGTGTTTGAAGACACTGCGGCGCAGGAAGTACAGCATGCGTTCGGCCACCTCGACCTGCTGTATCCGAAAACCGAAATGAATCCGGCCAAAGCCCTCGACATGGCGATTGCCGGTGAAACCTACGAGTACACTGAAATGTACCCGCAGTTCCGCCATCTCGCCGAGCAGGAAGGCAATCACGCGGCAGTCAGGGAAATGGACGAGCAGATCGAGGAATCGAAAGAACACGCCGATCGCTTTCGCCAGACGCTGGCCAAAGCAGCGAAGCGCTTCGCAGCACTGGCCAAAGTCGAGGAACGACACGCCAACCACTACCGCGCCACGCTGGCACGGGTCCAAGCTTAAGGAGAAACGAACATGGCAACTGAAATGCGTAAATGGGAATGCATCGTCTGCGGTTATGTCTACGACGAAGCCACCGGCGACCCGGAACACGGCATCAAGGCCGGTACACGCTGGGAAGACATCCCGCAGGACTGGGCCTGCCCGGAATGCGGCGTAGCGAAAGCCGATTTTGAGATGGTGCTGAAAGCGGCGTGACCCGCACCCGCCCGTCCCGCAAGGGGCGGGCGTCTACTTGCTGACAGCAGCACCTGCAGGCACGGGCCGCCGCCATCGGCGGCTTTGTGCTGATGCGCTTTGTGCTGATGCTGTTGTTTGATACCCTCCTGCGCTGATTAATTCAGGAAACGCCATGAAACCCGTCATCATCATCGGCAGCGGCCTTGCCGGCTACAACACCGCGAAGGAACTGCGCAAGCTTGACACTGCGGTTCCGATCATCATTGTCTCCGCCGACAGCGGCCCGTTTTATTCGAAACCCATGCTGTCGAACGCGCTGGCCGCCAAGAAAACGCCCGAAGCCATCGCGATGAGTTCCCCCGAACAGATGGCGGCGCAACTGAATGCCACCGTGCGCCCGGCCACCCGCGTCAGCGCGATCGACGCCGCCGCGCACACGCTGCGCATTGACGAGGAAATCCTCGCCTATTCGCGGCTGGTGCTGGCGTTGGGCGCGGACCAGATACGCCTGCCGATTGCGGGAGATGCGGCCGGCGACATACTGAGCGTTAACGACCTCGACGAATACGCGAAATTCCGCAAGGCCATCGCCGGAAAAAAACGCGTGCTCATCATCGGCGCCGGGCTGATCGGCTGCGAGTTTGCCAATGATCTCGCCGGCAATGGCTATGCCGTGGACATCATCGACATTGCGCCGCAGGCCCTCGGACGGTTGTTGCCGCCCGAGGGCGGTGCGCTGCTGAAGAGCAAGCTTGCCGCGCTGGGCGTTACCTGGCACTTGGGCACCAGTGTCGAATCCGTCGCACGCGACGCTGACGCATACGCGGTCACGCTGGCCAATGGGGACACGCTCAAGGCTGATGTCGTGCTCTCCGCCGTGGGCCTGAAACCCCGCACCGCACTCGCCTTGGCTGCTGGACTCAAGGTCAATCGCGGCATCGTTGTCAACCGCCATCTCGAAACCAGCGCGCCGGATATCTACGCATTGGGCGATTGCGCCGAAATCGAGAGCATGGTGATGCCCTACGTGATGCCGATCATGCACGCCGCGCGTGCACTCGCACAGACCCTCGCCGGCAAACGCGCGCCGGTGACCTTTCCGGCGATGCCGGTGATGGTAAAAACGCCCGCCTGCCCGACCATCGTGGCGCCGCCACCCGCGGGGGCCGATGGCCACTGGCAGGTCGAGGCCACTGCCGACGGCGTGAAATCACTGTTCGTCAGCGCCGACGGCAAACTGCTGGGTTTCGCGCTGAACGGTACGGCAACTGCTGAACGCGCCAAGCTCGCGCCACAACTGCCACCGGTGCTCGCCTAGGAATTCGCCGGCCAACCAGACGCGACGCCGCGCGGTTACTGCTAATATCGGCCCGTATGCTGCCACCCGTCACGCAAATGCTGTTGACCGCGAACGTCGCGGTCTTTCTGCTCCAGTTCCTGTTCGGCGATGCGTTGGTGGTCTGGTTCGGTTTGTGGCCTTTCCACACGCCGTCGTCTCTGGGCGCCGGCTTCCTGCCCTGGCAAGTACTGACCTACGGCTTTCTTCATGGCAGCCTGATACACATCGGCTTCAACATGCTGGCGCTATACATGTTCGGCGGCCAGATCGAACAGGTGTTCGGTCCGCGCCGTTACCTGATTTATTACCTGGGCTGCGTGTTTTCAGCGGCATTGGCCCAACTGATCATCCAGAGCCTGACCGCCAGCCCGCCCTTTCCCACTGTGGGCGCCTCGGGCGGCGTGTTCGGCCTGCTGCTGGCCTACGGGCTGTTCTTCCCGCGCCGTACGTTGATGCTGATTTTTCCGCCCATCCCCATGCCGGCGTGGCTGTTCGTCACGCTTTACGGGCTGCTGGAACTGTATCTGGGTGTGACCGGCACGCAGGCCGGCGTTGCGCATTTCGCGCATCTGGGCGGCATGCTCGGCGGCTACATCCTGATCCGGCAATGGCGACGACGGCCGCCGAATCAATATTAGTCGCCTGAATTGTCTGCCCAGCAGCGCGCGAGTACGGCGATGATCCAGTGGTTCGCCGGATCGACCGTCGAATGCCGCAGCGCCTGCCCCTCACCGGCGAGCTGACGCAAGGCATAAAGCCTGGCGGCGCGCACATTGGCATCACGTACCGTAAAACCGTAGCGCGAAAAGCGGTCGATATCGATGGCGTTGACATCGGCCGGCGCATCGCGAAACCAGATCCAGTCGGACACGAATCCCTCCGCCAGTTGCTCGAGTTCAGCGTACAGATTTCTGTCGATGCTCTGCGGCGGCTCCACCCTCACCATTGCCGGCGTGTCCTGCGCATGCGCCAGCGACCAGCGCTGCGCCCATTCCTGGCCGCCCTCGGTGGTCATCAGTTCGACGGATGCACCGGTGCGCGTGAGCCGGAACAACGCATCACGCCGGTCCGTCAGCACGTATCCCGCCCACGCATCCGCATCGGTCTGCACCAGCGCCACTGCCAATGCCAGCGTGCCGTCCGCGGTAGCGTGCACATGGCGGTTCGGCGCGTCGCTGCCCGCCAGCGCCACGACTTCCTCGGCGTAGCCGGTAATTTCACCGTTGGCGATCTGCGCCCGGCCTTTGCGGCCGGCGCCGACGTTGACCCACTCGGCGGTGATGGTTACGTCCGGAAATTCCTGCGACGCCGCGGCAAATGCCGGAAACGGAATGCCGCCGCGCACCTTGAAGTCATAGGACAACGCCGCTTTGCCATGATGCTCCCCGAACTCGCCATCGATCATCTCCCCCGTCAGCAGCGTCTTGATGCGCTCATCACAGGCCTTCAGTGTTTCGCCGGGGCCAGCGACAGTCAGCGTCGCATGTATCAGCAAATCCATACTCATAAATCCTTAATCGCGGGTCAACGGAAATTCAGGTCATGCGGCCGCGGCACCGACACCGGGAACGCGCTCGACGCTCCGTTGCGGCGAAAATGCAACGAAACCGGATCGATCGAACATCAGCCGCGCTCCCGCGTCGCAAGATTGCAGCGCGTAGTGTAAATGCGGCGCGCCAATTCAGGTAATCTTCCGCCACATGGCCACACGCAAGACCGCCACAGCGCTGAAGCTCCGTGACTATTACATGGGTCGCGACAAACTGCATCGCGAGGAACTGACACGCGAACTGCGCAGCAACGCGCGCGATACGCTGCGCCGCGTGAACCGGCTGCTGCGACGCGCCGGCATCGTCACCCGCGTGTCCTCGGGCTGGCGGCCCGCCGCCGTCAATGCGCGGGTGCCCGGCGCCGCCAGGGGCAGCCGGCATATCACCTGCCTGGCGATTGACCTGGATGATCGTGACGGCACGCTCGACGCCTGGTGCATGGCCCATCTCGATGTGCTCGAGGAGCTCGGACTGTGGCTCGAGCATCCCGCGGCGACGCCCGGCTGGTGCCATCTGCAAACCTGCCCACCGCGTTCGGGTAACCGCGTATTTGAACCGTAACCAGTTGATTTAATTATTATTTTTGGCGTTCGCCATGCGGTGCAACTTCACCCCGAGCAGCAACAGCGGTGCCGCGTGCCAAACGAGGTCGAACACATCGAGCGGCCGCGTCAACGTGCCGGCCGCGAGCATTTTGAGCTTCGCCCACAGGTGCGGCTCCGGCACGAACGGCGCGAGTCCGGCAACCACCGCCAGCAGTACGATCACCGCCAGCGGCAGGCGATCCAGCCAGCGCAGCGGATCGCGCTTTGTGCTCAATCGAGGAACACCGCGTAGTCGTCCAGCGCAATGCGTTCCGGCTGAAACGTGTTGATCAATGCATCCTCTTCGGCATATCCCAGCGCCATGCCGCAGATCACCACCCATTCGTCGCCAAGCGCCAGTTCGCGCCGCACGATGTCCGGATAACTGGCAATCGACGCCTCGGGGCAGGTATGCAGACCGCGGGCCCGCGCTGCCAGCATGATGGTCTGCAGAAACATGCCGTAATCGAGCCAGCTGCCCTTCTCCAGCGCGCGGTCTATGGTAAACACCAAGCCTGCCGGCGCGCCGAAGAAATTGTAATTCGTCGCGCGATACGCTTTTGACTTCTCATGGTCACCGCGACCTATGCCGAGCGTGGAGTACAGGCCCCAGCCGCATGCGCGTCGCCGCGCCAGATAGGGCTCGACGACCGGATCAGTGTAATACTCGTAATCACGCTTGTGCCCGGACTCATCACTGAGAAATGCGCGCTGGATTGCCGCACCCAACCGCTGCAGAGTCGCGCCGGTCAGCACATGCACGTGCCACGGCTGGATGTTGGAGCCGCTGGGTGCATGACGACCCAGCTCAACGATGGCACGCAATGCATCCTGTGGCACGGCATCGGGTTTATAAGCGCGTATCGACCGGCGCGTGCGCGCCGCCTCGAACACATCAGCTGCAACCGTGTTGATATCCGTCATGCGTTCCTCCGGCGCGGATGGTAACACCGGCTGATTTACCGCTGCCACCTCGCTGCCGCAATCAACGCCAGCTTCTCCTGTCGCGTCAACTGCTTGATCCGGTATTCACGTTTGCTGGCATCCGATCGATCCGCCGCCGGTTCCCGGTAAACCAGCGTCACCGGTCGCCGCGAGCGCGTATAACTCGCGCCGGCACCATTGCCATCATTGTGCTCGGCAATGCGCCGCTCAAGGTCGCGGGCAATACCGGTATACAGACTGCCATCAGCACAACGCACGATGTACACCTGCCAGGCCGCGGATATCGAATTCGATGTCAATCACTCACCGTCAGTAATGGGTCGCGTTGGAACTGCAGATGAAAGCACCGTATGATGACCGCAATGAAAACATTACGCCATCTGCTGCTCCTGCTCTGCGCGCTCGCGACGACGACCGTGATGGCTGCCGATCCCGCCAGGACCATGTTCGGCGTGGAACTGGGTTCGCGCTTCCTGATCTCAGCGTGCGCGCCCGGCGAAGACACCATGACCAGCCGCCTGTGCTACACGGAAAACCTCACCCGCAAAACCGCCTGGGGCAGCGAAGAACACGCCGTGTTTTATCCGCGCACGGCAGCGACGCCCTGGGCACGCGGCGAAATGATCGTCGATGTGCACAAAGGATTCATCGAAGCCATACACATCAACACCTGGGGCATACAGGGCCAGGGCACGGCGCTGGAGGCGCTGACGAAAAAATACGGCCCGCCCTCACGCAGCCGCAGCGAAAAAATCGCCGCACACCGCTCGCGTTATCCCTCGCAGTTTGCCGAATGGGACCTGAAGGATTTTTCAGTCAAACTCGACGGCACCACCACGACCATTGACTGGGGCCGCATCACTCTGGCCACCCGGCGGCATCAGCAACTCGTCGCCTCAAGCGCCACCCCGCGCTGAGCGCAGGGGATCAGGCTTTCAGCAGGCCGCGGTCGCTCAGATAGCGCCGCCCCTTCTCTGAAATATGAAAATGCTGCTCGCCATTGGCGGTGGAGTGCACAAACTGCCCCTTCACCAGATAAACCAGGTACGACTCGACGATCTGGATATTCACCTGGTTCGCTGCGGCGATCTCCGGCGGCTGGCCGCGCTCGACGCGTGACAGGTATTCCAGCGTGCGCACGGCGTCGCCATCAAGTGTGTCCCATTTAGGAATGAACCACGCCAGTTCGTCGCTGAGCCGCATGTTCTCGGCCTTCAGTTCGGCATGCTCGCGCGCGAGCGCCTCCAGTTGCCCGCGATAAGGCGCCGTGGCCGGCACGTCGTTCAGCATCTTGGTCATCCATTCCACTGCCATTCTCCTTGCAATCAGTTTCGCAAAGCCGCGATTCTACCCAAATTGCCCGCAGCTTTCCCCTGCCTGCGTCTGGCGGCATAATGAGGCCTCAATCTGACCGAGGAACTGACATGGCAACGACGACCGCAAGCGGACTGATCATAGAGGAACTCGTTACCGGCGACGGCGCGGAGGCCGCGGCCGGACAGGAGGTGACGGTGCATTACACCGGCTGGCTCACCAACGGCACCAAGTTCGACTCGAGCAAGGATCGCGACGATCCCTTCGTGTTTCCGCTGGGCGGCGGCCGCGTCATCCGCGGCTGGGACGAAGGCGTGCAGGGCATGAAAATCGGCGGTAAACGCAAGCTGACGATACCGCCCGACCTCGGCTACGGCGCGCGCGGTGCAGGTGGCGTAATTCCGCCGAATGCGACGCTGGTGTTTGAAGTCGAACTGCTGGCGACGGAATAAGCATGGCCGGCGAACAGGTCAGGATACGCGCATCGGGCGGCGGCGAGTTCGACTGTTACCTCGCGCTGCCGGCCGGCGGCCCCAAGGCACCGGCGGTCGTCATGGCGGCTGCTGTACACGGTGTGGATGCCGACATCCGTGGCATCGCGGACGCATTTGCCACGGCCGGCTATATTGCCGCTGCACCGGACCTGTTCTGGCGCACCGTGCCGGGGCCGTTGCCGCGCGAGGACAAACGTGCGGCTGAGCGCTCGCAACCGCGCCTGCCCGTCATCAAGTCGGGCGAAGCCGACATGGCCGACACGCTCGCCATGGTCAAACGCCTGCCGCAGCACAACGGCCGCGCCGCAACCATGGGTTTCTGTTTCGGCGGACCGTATGCCGTCATCGGCCCCAAACGTCTGGGTTTTGACGCCGGCATCGGCTGCCACAGCACGCAGATGAAGGATTTTCTGCCTGAATTCGACGGCCTGAGCAAACCCGTGTGCCTGATCTGGGGCGACCAGGACCATGCTGCACCGCCTGACGTACAGGCCGCCTACCTCGAGAAAGCGCAGGCCATGCAGAACCTGCAGGTGCACATTTTCCCGGGCATCCTGCACGGCTACATGATGCGCAGCAACCCCAAGGCGTGGCACGAACCCACGTACAAGTTCTCGATGGACAAGGCGCTGGAAATTCTCGGCGGCCTGCGTTAACCGGCAGGGGCACCCCGGCGGGACCCGCAATGCGCAGCAACGCGCACTGCGGGGGAAGCAGAATCAGTTCACCGTGATCTTCGCCTCTTTGATCACCCGCGCCCATTTTTCCGACTCATTGCGCCAGAATCGGGCGAAATCTTCCGGTGAATTGGCCACCACGTCAGCACCCATGGCAGCGATTTTTTCACGGATCTCCCTGTCCTGCAGCACCTTGGTGAAATCACCATGCACGCGGGCAATCAGGTCTTTGGGTGTCGCCGCGGGCACCACCAGACCGAACCAGTTGGTCCGCTCGTAACCTTTTACGCCCTGCTCTGCAATGGTCGGCACATCGGGCAGCGCCGCCGCGCGTCTGGCGCCGAGCACGCCCAGCGCCACCAGTTTCTTATCGCGAATGTACGGCAGTGACTGCAGCATGCTGTCGAAGGTCAATGACACATGGCCGCCGAGCAGATCGGCGAAACTCGGTCCGCTGCCATTGTATGGCACATGTGTCAGCTGCACCCCGGCCAGCCTGATCCGTTCGTGCTCAACCCGTCTGCTGCCGCCGGATCAGGCATTGCAGCATGCCGCGCTGATCCGCCGTCAGTTCCGGCGTCGTATCCGTCGGCGCCCAGTGCCGCTTGAACGCGGCCACCGTTGCCCAGGGCACCGATATCTCGTATCCCAGCGCCGCGAGCAGGGTCGCATCCGCAACCGACTCGGGCGCCGGATCATACGGCGGATCGCACCACAGGCCGAAACCGACCTCCGCCAGCCGCCGCCAGGGAAACCATGCACTGGGGTCCACCTTGCGCCCCGGCGCCACGTCCCCATGTCCCAGGAAATTCGCGGTCGGTATGTTCCAGCGCGTTTTCAGATCGGCCAGCAGTGCCAGCAGCGCCATGATCTGCGGTTCCGCAAACGGCTCCCGGCCATTGTTGTCGAGCTCGATGCCGATCGATGCCGAATTGATATCGCGATGGCCACCCCAATACGAATCGCCCGCATGCCAGGCACGCAGTTTTTCATCCACCAGATAAATGATGCCGCCGTCACGCGCGATCAGGTAATGCGCACTAACCTGCTTGAGCGGATTCGTCAGCGTGCCCACCGCGCGCTCGGCGGTATCGTTGGTCGTATGGTGAAGAATGACGAAATTCGGCCGGCGCTCACCGAAATTAGGCGACGGCCGCACATCAACCGGCAGCACGGTATACACCGGCAGCTGAGTACAGGCCGCGAGCAGCAGCACGACGCCGGCCGCAACGACGCGCATCACCGCCACCCGAACACCCCGTTGCTTGTTCATGCAAACCCCGTTCAATGCCGCCGCCGCATACCGACACTTACTGTACCATGCGCCACCTGTTACCCTGCACGCCTGATGACTGACCGCACCGCAACCGCACCGCAACACGACACGCCACGCGCAATCTCCCGCGCAGACCTCAACAATCTGCCCGTGCGCCGCTATGAAGGAAGAGTAGCGTTCATCGACACGCCGGCGGCGCTCGCTGCGGCCGCGGCCGATATCCGCAGCGAACGCGTCACCGGTTTTGATACCGAAACGCGTCCCGCGTTCAGCAAGGGGGAGAGTTATCTGCCGAGCCTGGTCCAGGTCGCCACGGCGAACTGCGTTTATATTTTCCCGCTGCGCCTGCCGGATACCCACGGCGTGCTGGCCGACCTGCTGCAGAGGCCCGACACGGCAAAATCGGGCGTCGCGCTGGCCTACGACCTGCTCACACTGAAACAGGTGTTTCCCTTCAGCGAACAAGGGGTCGTCGATCTGGGCATCGTCGCCAGGCGCAATCAATATGAACAAACCGGCGTGCGCAACCTCGCCGGCATTTTTCTCGGTTACCGCATCCCCAAGGGCGCCAAAACCACCAACTGGGCAGCGCCGCAACTCACAACCGCGCAGATCACGTACGCCGCAACGGATGCCTGGGTATGCCGCGAACTGTACCTGCATTTTGAACACGCAGGATTGCTGCCCTGATACCGCAGCACCTTGACCTGCCTCAATTCCGGGCCGGCGACAAAACGCTACATTAATGCCGTGCACGCACACTCAAACACCCGCATAAACGGCTTCCCCGCCGCAGTCGCCATCCCGCCGCTGCCGCTGCGTCCGTGAGCAGCGCACCCGCATCCGGCGCGCGCATGAGCCGTGACGGCGTCAATACCGTCACGCTGGTGGTGCTGTGCCAGGTAACCCACGGCATCACTTTCAGCGCGATTCCGCTCCTGCTGCCACTGATCCGCGAAGACCTGCAGATCAGCTTCACCCAGGCCGGCCTGCTCTCGGCCGCGCTCACCATTACCTATGCCCTGGGCCAGATTCCGGCCGGATTCCTCTCGGACCGCTTTGGCCCGCGGCGGCTGTTCCTGATCGGGCTGATGGGCTGGTCCGCGTTTTCGCTGTGTTTCGGCCTGGTCCACAGTTTCTGGCTGGCCGTGGTCACCCAGTTGCTCGCCGGTGCCTTCCGCTCGCTGCTGTTCGCACCGGGACTGGCACTGCTCGCCGCATGGTTTCCGCAGGAGAGGCGCGCCACCGCCCTGAGCCTGTTCATGGTCGGCGGCTTCATCGGCACCATCGTGCTCTCGCTGGGCGGACCGCTGCTGACGGCGCTCTACGGCTGGCGCGCCGCGTTCATGCTGCTGGCCGCACTGGGCATCGTCGCCGGCATCGCCTTCCAGCGCTGGGCCCGCGACAAGCCGCGCACCGGACTGACGCAGAAACTCGCGCTGAGCGACATCCTGAAACTGTTCCGCTATCCGATCATGTGGGTATGCAGCGGCCTGCAGTTCATCCGTTTCGCCGTGGTCACCGCCTTCAACTTCTGGCTGCCGTCACTGCTGGTGGTGGATCGCGGCTTTTCCGTGCAGGCGGCAGGCCTGATCGTGGCCATGGGCGCCGCATTCACGGCGTCATCGAATGCGCTCGGCGGTTACGTGTCCGACCGCCTGCGCAATCCGCCGCTGGTGGTCGGCGGTTCATTGCTGATGCTGGCGTGCACGTCGACACTGCTGGTCGTCGTTGAGTCCACTCCGCTGCTGCTCGCGGTCATCGCGGTCAACTCGATTTTCATGCAGTTCTACTTCGGCCCGCTGTTCCTGGTGCCGATGGAAGTGCTGGGCCCGCGCATCGCCGGCACCGCCACCGGCTTCAGCAATCTGTTTGCCAACATCGGCGGCTTTCTGACCGCGATGGCGCTGGGCGCCGTCAAGGACCAGACCGGCAGCTTCACCTGGGGATTTGTCGGCATCAGCGTGCTGTGCCTCGCGGGTCTCGCACTGACGGTGGCGCTGGCGCGCATGCGCACGCACGCCCTTGCGGCACAGCGGCAAGCCGCCTGAATCCGCCACGGCGGGTGAATGCTCAGCGGTGGATCGGCGCTGAACCGCGGCACCACTGCAACTCCGCGCGACCGCCGGCCTGACCGACCAGCACGGCATGCTGTCCGAACTGCGCACCGAGCTGCAGCGCAGCAGATGCGTCCATGCCGAGAATCAGCACGCTCTCTTCGGCCACCCAGTCATCCTGATCCGGCTCGCCGCGTCCCGGATAAATGACAAACCCCTGCCGTACAAGCTGCTCCGTCAGGGCTGCATTTCGCAGCCTGTTGTTTTCATTATCTAATTTTTCAGAGCGCGGATTCGACGCGGTCACATACGCCCAACACCGCACCCCATGCGTGGCGAGCAGGGCGTCCAGCCGGCTGGATGGTTCGCCCACGCGGATGCAGAAACCACCGTCGGGATGATCGACCCGATAACGGGTATTGCGATAAGCCTGTTCGATCTCGGGCGTTTGCATGCGTAAAAAAATGGTCCGTAGCTCACGTTTGCCGGCAAGGGTTCCTGTGTATGATAAGCGCGCCCCGGCAAGCGGGGCAGGATACGCAGGTGCCGGCAGCATCAACCTGCACTTACTTGGGGGAGCACGCAAATGTCTACAGCATTATGGTCACGCGTTGTGGCGGGCGTCGTCACGCCTGCCGTTGTATCAGGTTTTTTCGCCGCGGCCGCACTCACTTCGATGTCCGCTGCAGTGGCGCAATCCGCGCCTGCTGCCAAACCGGATCCCCGGGTATTGATGGGCGGATTTCATCCCGAGCGCATGGATTCACAGGGGCTCACTCCGCACGCCACGCGTGCGACCGTCACGCCGCCGGAAGACATTCCGCTCAACCGCCTGCAGGTTCCGCCCGGCTTCAAAATCGAACTGTGGGCGCACGGCAACCCGGGCGCCCGGATGATGGCCCGCGGCGATCAGGGCACGGTGTTTCAGGGCAGCCGTGCCATCGGGCGTGTCTACGCCATTTCCGACAAGGACGGCAAGCGCACCTCCAAGGTCATCGCCGAGAAACTGGTGCAGCCCAACGGCGTGCTGTTCCACAAAGGCTCGCTTTATGTCGTCGCCATCAACAAGGTGCTGCGCTACGACAACATCGAAGCCAACCTCGATAACATCCCCGCTCCGGTGGACCTGACCGATGCCTTCAAGCTGCCCCCCGAAGTCCACCACAACTGGAAATTCCTCGCGATGGGGCCCGACGGAAAGATTTATATGCAGGTCGGCGCGCCGTGCAACGTTTGCGAAATCAATCCGGGGGTGCACGGCCAGATCCGCCGCTACAACCTCGACGGCAGCGGCATGGAAATCGTCGCACGTGGCGTGCGCAACACCGTCGGCTTCGATTTCCACCCCAAGACCGGCGAACTGTGGTTTACCGACAACGGCCGCGACTGGGGCGGAGAAAACGGCTTTGAGGAAGAACTCAACCGCCTGCCGAAGGACATGATCGGCGCTCACTTCGGCTTCCCCTACTGCCATGGCAACGGCCAGCCCGATCCGGACATCAGGGTACCCAACCCCTGCGCCAATGTGGTCCTGCCGGTCATTACGCTGGGCCCGCACTCCGCCGCGCTGGGCATGCGCTTCTACACCGGGAAGATGTTCCCGCCGGAGTTCAACGATGCGGCCATTGTTGCGCGTCGCGGCTCATGGAATCGCACGGTCAAGATTGGCTATGACGTGCTGCGCATCAACGCCACGCCGGATGGCAAGAACCCGCGCATCACACCGTTTGTCACCGGCTTCCTCGACACCGCAAAGAACGAGTTCTGGGGTCGCCCGGTCGATGTCATGCAGTTGCCTGACGGCTCAATGCTGGTCGCCGACGAACAGAACGGCGCCATTTACCGCGTGAGCTATTCGAAATAATGCAGTCGCATGACCCGGCCCGCCGGAGATTCCGGCGGGCCTTTTTCTTTCTGGCGCTCACCCTCGTGTGCGGCACGACCTCGGCGCAGACGCGCGGCGACCCTGCGCGCGGCGCCCAGAAAGCCGCTGCCTGCGTTGCCTGCCATGGGCCCGAGGGCCGGGCTCCGCTGCCGGGCATGCCGGCACTCGCCGGACAGCAACGCGAGTTTCTCGAAACTCAGCTGGTGCTGCTGCGCGAAGGCCTGCGCAACGTGCCGGGCATGGAAGGGATGCTGCGCGGGTTCAACGATCGAGACCTGATCGACATCGCCGCCTACTACAGCGCAGCGCGGCCGTATACCGAATCCGGAACCCGCGACGCGCAAAAACACGCCGCCGGCGCAGCCCAATCGCGCGCACGCGCCTGCGGCAGCTGTCATCTGTCCGACTACAGCGGGCAGCGCGGCACCCCGCGCATTTCCAATCAACGCGAGGACTATCTGGTCCTCACGCTGAAGGCCTATCGCGACGACAAACGCACGGGCAGCGACACCAACATGAACGGCCTCATGTACGGCGTCAGCGATGCCGAGATCGAGGCGATCGCGCACTACCTCGCACACCAGTAAGCATGCGCTGCGCCTAGCGCACGAGTTCCAGCGTCACGCCAACCATGCCGGCGCGCCCCGGCGCCGGCTCGTAGAACCGGCCGTTGCCGTCGGCCACGATCACCGAACCGATGTAGCCACGGTCGGTGACATTGTCGATGCGCAAAAATTCGGTCAATCGCCAGCCCTTGCCGCGCTGCTGAAAGCCCGCGCGCAGGTTGCCAATGGTATAGGCCGCAGCCGATTCGCTGTTCTGGTCGTTGACATAGACCTTGCCGCTGTGCCGCAACTCCACACCCGCATGAAAGCCGCTGGCGGCATGACGCCACACCAGCTCGCCGTAGAGCAGGTTCGGCGCCACGCCGGGCAACCTGCTGCCCTGCCGTACCGTCACCGCACCCGCGGTAAACGGCTGGCTGAACTTCGCATCGAGACGGGTCCACGCCCATGCCATCTCGAAGCCGCGGGCGAACTGCTGTTGCCATGAGATCTCGAAGCCGTCGCGGCGTGTGCCGGCCGCATTCTTGAAATCCGTGCGTCCGCCGGCTGCGCTGTTGACGACGATCTCATCCTGCGTATCGATGCGGAACAGCGCAACGTTGATCTGACCCCGGTCGCCCGTCAACGCTTTCACACCGAGTTCGCGATGCAGGCTGTTGGACGGTCTCAACGCAAGATTCAGTCCCGTCGCGCCACCGGGCCGGTAGGCGAGCTCGGCGAAGGTCGGGGTCTCGAAACCGCGACCGATGTTGGCATAGGCGTTGAGCGTCGGGGTCATGCGCCAGGTCGCGCCCAGTGCCGGCGTCGTACGCGAAAAATCCACCGCGCCGCTGTCATTGGGGTTGGCGCCGGCGATGAAATAGTCGCGTGAATCGAAGGCAACGCGGCTGTGACGCACCCCGGCCAGCACGCCGAGCCTGCGCGTCGCCTGCCATTCCGCCTGCGCGTAGGCATCGGTGTTGGTCACGGTATTATCTTCGTCACGCTTCAGCGCTCCGGTCAGGCCGTTGTTGTTGACGAAACCGCGCCGGCGCTCGGCCATGCGGTCAAAATCGGCGCCCGCGCTGAACCTGAGCGCACCACCGGCAAGTCGCGCATCGCGCGACCAGCGCAGACCCGCACCGCCGTAACCGCGGTCAAGGTCGACCACGCCGCCGGCGCTCAGGGGTGCTGTGCCGGCAAAACCCAGATGCTGCGTCACCTGGCGGTCACCCAGATACACACGCGCGTGCAGCCGGTCACCGCCGCCCAGCGGCAACTCCCAGGTCGCGCCGGCCTGCGATTGCGCAATGCTCTTGCGCGTATTGAAGGTGTAGGCTTCCGCCACGGCCTGACGCCGGTTCTGCGCCACCTGTGCCGCGGTCAGCCCCAGCGGATCTTCGGTTTCGGGCTGGTCGAGCGCATTCAGCACTAACGTCAGGCTGCCTCCGGCGCCGAGATCGTATTTCAGCTTCGCGTTGACATGGTCGCGCCGCGCCGCGCTGTGGTCACGATAGCCGTCAGTCTCGAAACGCGAGGCATCGACCACCAGGCCCAGCGGGCCGCGCCGTTCGCCGTACTGCGTGCCGAGTTTCCACGTGCGGTCGCTGCCGTAGAGCGCATTCGCCGAAAACACCGGCTGCTCCGGCGCGTCGGCCGTAAAAATCTGCACCACGCCACCGGCAGCATTGCCGTAGAGACTGGAGAACGGACCGCGCAGCACCTCGATGCGTTGCGCCGACGAGAGGTTGAATGATGCCGCCTGGCCCTGCCCGTCGGGCATCGTGGCCGGTATGCCATCAGCGATCAGCCGGAGGCCGCGCACGCCGAACGCCGCACGCGCGCCGAAACCGCGCGACGAAATCTGCAGATCCTGCGCGTAATTCTGGCGATTCTGCACCGCAATGCCGGGCACGCGGTACAGCACCTCGGACAGATTGACCTGGGGATTGGCCTCGCGGATTGCGCGCTGATCCACGGTGTCGATGGCCGCCGGCACATCCATTGCATCACGTTCATCACGCGTCGCACTGACCGTGACCGCAGGCAATACCGTTGCCGGCGGCGGCGTTGATGTTGGCGCAGGCAATGTATTCTGGGCGTGCGCCGTGCCGCACGCGAGCGCCACTGCCGCGAGCGCTGCCGCGCCACCTCCCGTCCGTGTTGAGATCATCACCCCTCCCGATTACCGCGAGCGCCACTCTACACGAACGGCGGCACTCCGATCAGCCATAGATGCAGCCCGGACACCAGCACTGCCCACGCGCCGACGCCGGCAACCACGGTCAGCACGGTGCGCAGTTCATCGCCCGGCGGATACACGGTCCCCGCGGCACGGTCACGTTTGCGTGCGGCAATGAAGTCAACGATGGCCCAGGCGAGAAATGCGCCGAACAGAATGACATCGGCCAGCCGGCCGTTCGAAATCAAGTGGGCGAATGCCCAGAGCTTGACGCCGGCGATCATCGGATGCCCGATTGCCGACTTGATGTGGTTGCGCGGCACGTACGCCGCAGCAACAAGCACCAGCGAAGCGAGCATCAACAGGCCGGCGATGTAACGCGTGAACACCGGCGGCTGGTAGAGCACCATGGATTCGTAGCGGACCTGCCCGTAGCCCCACACCAGCAGCACAAAACCCGCAATCGAAATCAGCGAATAAATGCCCTTCCACGGGTGGTATCCGATGCGGGTGACGCTGCGCGTGCGCCAGCCTTCGGCGACTATGCGCACCGAATGCGTACCGAGAAACAGGAAAAGTCCGAGCAGCAGATAAGTCATGCGTCACCATCCAGCCGGGATCTGTTGAGCTTAATGCAAAGGCTGTTACGCCGCCATGCCTGCAGCATGCCCCGAGGACCATGCCCACTGGAAGTTGTAGCCGCCAAGCCAGCCGGTAACATCGACCACCTCGCCGATGAAATACAGGCCCGGCACGGTGCGCGCCGCCAGCGTCTGCTGCGACAGCGCATTGGTATCAACGCCACCCAGCGTCACTTCGGCCTTGGCATACCCGAGCGTTCCGGAGGGCTGAATCTGCCAGCCCTTGAGCGTCTGCGCGATCGTGGCGAGCACGGCATTCGACATTTGCGCCGGCGCTTGCGTCCAGCCATGCAACTCGACAAAACTCTGTGCAAAACGACGCGGCAGATGTGCTGCAAGCATTGTGCACAGACCCTGCTGTTCACGCCGCTGCGCGGCCAGCCAGGCCTCGGCGTCCAGCGCGGGCAGAAGATCGATGGCCACGGGACCGCGCCCGCCGCCGAGCTGCCAGTACGACGACACCTGCAGAATGGACGGGCCCGAGAGGCCGCGGTGGGTGATCAACGCGGCTTCGCGAAACGATGGCCATTGCGCACCACGCGGCGTTTCGACACAGGAGGTCACCGCGTCAAACGACGACCCGGACAGTGCGCCAAACCGCTCCAGCCATTCCGGCGGCGCCGCCAGCGGCACGAGGGCAGGCTTGGGCGGCACGATGGGCAAGCCGAATTGCTCGGCCACGCGATAACCGAACGGCGTCGCCCCGATCTTCGGGATCGACAGCCCGCCGGTGGCCACCACCATTGCGCGCGCACTGAAAACGCCCTGAGATGTCGCGACCTCAAAGTCGGCCGCATCCCCGTCGCCGACGCGCGCCACGCCCTGCACCTCGACCGGCATGGCCCACTGCACACCCGCGGCATCGCATTCCGCCTTGAGCATGCTGATAATCTGCACCGCACTGTCATCGCAGAACAACTGGCCGAGATTGCGCTCGTGATAGCGGATGCCATGGCGTTCGACCAGCGCAAGAAAATCGCGCTGGGTATACCGTGCCAGCGCCGAGCGGCAGAAATGCGGATTGCGCGACAGGAAATTCTCGGGCCGCACGTCGCGGTTGGTGAAATTGCAGCGGCCGCCGCCGGAAATGCGGATCTTCTCCGCGAGCTTGGTGGCGTGCTCAATCAGCAGCACGCGCCGGCCGCGGCGCCCGGCCACCGCAGCGCACATCATGCCGGCGGCACCGGCACCCACAACAATGACATCAAAAGGCATGCTGAATCCGATGCTAAACCGCGAACAGGCAAGAACCGGTGGGGTTGCGCCTCACAGGCCACGCCCGGCCGGTTCCGCGAATTGAAACAGAGTTACCGTGCGCTCAGGAACCAGCAGGTTGCAGCATGGGGCGCAACCCCGACTGCGACCATGAGTGATGACCGCTCCCCTGTCGCCACGCCGGCAAATTAATAAAACCGTTTATAATCAATTACTTATAAAATATCTGGCCACTGCATTGTAACGTTGTTCACCCTATGCGTTACAGTGCAAGAAAGATCAACGCGAAAGAGACCGTTAACCGACTGCGTAGCACCCGCGTTACGCCGCGACCTGATTTACGGGCGACGGCGAGCCGGGTCAGGTAATTGATCGCAGTCAGGTGAAGGGTCCGGACATTGCCTTAAACGCACGGACAGGCCCATGCAGCCACGCGGCGGAGGAAAGTCAACCAATACGGAAGCAGAACCAGCACGCATTGATTCTGCGGCTGCCGCAGCCCCCGCCACACACTCCCGCGTGCAATCGTCATTCGACCAGATTGCCGTCGGCATCGCCCGCACCACCATCCAGGGCAGCATCCTTGCAGTCAATGAGCGACTGTGTGAAATGCTGGGGTACACCGCGGCCGAACTGGTTGGCAGAACCACCCGCGACCTGACCCATCCGGATGATCGCGACCGGCAAGACCATTTGCGCCAGGAATTGCTCGACAACAAGCGTCGCAAATTCTCGGGTGACAAGCGCTACCTGCGCCAGGACGGCAGCGTCATCTGGGTCAGCCGTACGGTCGCGCTGGCACGCGACACACCGGACAGCGAACCGTATTTGATTCAGACCATAGACGACATCGACAAGCGCAAGACCGCCGAGGAACGCTATCAAGCCACCTTCGACAACGCGCCCGTGGGCATCATGCACACGCCCATCGACGGCTATCAGATCCTGCGCGCCAATCGCAAAC
>JBFKCU010000014.1:0-17809 GCA_041620115.1 Burkholderiales bacterium
AATCATATGCTGCAGTACCGCCACGGCGTCATGCTGGATGACACGCACATTGGTCAGACCCAGCGCATCAATCTGCTTCAGCAGGCTGCCGACGCCCGGCGTATGCACTTCGATGCCGATATAGTCCAGATGCGGATGTGCTGCGGCGATGGCTGCCGTGGTTTCACCCATGCCGCAGCCGATTTCAAGGATGTGCGGTGCGCTGCGACCGAAGACGGCGTCCAGGTCGATGATCTCGTTGCCGAAAGGAATGCCGTAACGGGGCAACAAGGTCTCATGCGCGCGGCGTTGTGCGTTGGATACGCGGCCCTGACGCAGTACGTAGCTGCGTATCGGCAGATGAGCGGTGGTCATGACCGCGGAGTTTAGCGGGAAAACGGCCGGTACAGTCCGGTTCCGGACGCGGGCAAAGGCTGGTCGCGCGCCGGGCCGCAGACGCGTGCAACAGAGGTCACGCGGCTAGGTCTTGCCGATCATGCCCGACGTCGGTGAACTGGGCGCGGCCGAATACAGCTTTTTCGGCATGCGCCCCGCGCGCCAGGCCTCACGGCCCGCCTCTATGGCTTTTTTCATTGCCGAGGCCATCAATACCGGATCCTTGGCGGCAGCGACGGCGGTGTTCATCAACACCGCGTCACAGCCGAGTTCCATCGCGATTGCGGCGTCGGAGGCGGTACCAACGCCGGCATCGACGACGACCGGCACCCTGGCGTTCTCGATGATGATCTGCAGATTCCACGGGTTGAGGATGCCCATGCCCGATCCGATCAGCGATGCCAGTGGCATCACCGCGACACAGCCGATTTCTTCCAGTTGCTTCGCAATGATCGGGTCGTCCGAAGTGTAGACCATGACCTTGAACCCATCCTGCACCAGTGTTTTCGCCGCGGCGATGGTCTCGACAACGTTGGGGAACAGTGTTTTCGGGTCACCCAGCACTTCCAGCTTGACCAGATCGTGACCGTCAAGCAGTTCGCGCGCGAGCCGCAATGTACGCACGGCGTCGTCCGCGGTGTAACAGCCCGCGGTGTTGGGCAGCAGTGTGTATTTGGACGGCGGGATGACTTCCAGCAGGCTGGGTTCTCCCGGATTCTGTCCGATATTGGTGCGGCGGATGGCCACGGTTACGATCTGCGCGCCGCTTGCTTCCACGGCGGCTTTCGTTTCGGCGAAATCCCGGTATTTGCCGGTGCCGATCAGCAGGCGGGAGCTGTACGATTTTCCGCCGATGACCAGCGGATCGAGGTTTTCATGTGGTTTCATGGGTGTGCTGCCATCCTGACTGTTACGGTTGTTGAGTGTGCCTGTTGCCGGTGCAGCGGGCAATGATCGTCTTCAGGAAAACGCCGCTAGCCGCCGCCGACCGCGGCCACAATCTCGAGGCGATCACCGTCCTGCAATACGCAGGCATCAAACTGGCTGCGCGGCACGATCTCGCCGTTGCGTTCCACGGCGATGCGTTTTCCCGTGAGATCAAGGGCGCTGATCAGTTCAACGCAGGTCAGCGCACGCTCGAAGGTGTGCGGCTCGCCATTGATGTTCAGGGCAATCATTGTGCTATTGTCGACCAGCTTTAGAAGTTGACGCTAGAATCGTATTTTACCGTCGTGAGCGCGATTGTTTAACCATCAGGCCATCCGGGTGTTTTTCGGCCGGTACACGACAGGATCACGGGACACGACCGGCCTATGGGTGCGAATCTGCCTGACCGCCACTACCTGACACCGTTGTTCGAGCCGACATCCGTCGCGATCATTGGCGCCAGTGCCCGTGCGGGCGCCGTGGGCTCTGT
Source organism: Burkholderiales bacterium (assembly GCA_041620115.1). Classification (GTDB taxonomy): domain Bacteria; phylum Pseudomonadota; class Gammaproteobacteria; order Burkholderiales; family SG8-41. The sequence continues at coordinate 1,793 of JBFKCU010000014.1, forward strand.
TCTGGTGCAGAACATGCGCGCAGCGGGGTACCGTGGCGCGTTGTTTGCGGTGAATCCGAAACACCGCAAGGTCCAGGGCATACCGTGTTTCCCGAGCATCGAGAAGGTGCCCCATCGCGTCGATCTCGCCGTGATCGCTACGCCGCCGGAAACCGTGCCGCAGGTGATGATCGAATGCGGACTGGCCGGCGTGCGCGCCGCGGTAATCATTACCGCGGGGTTCGGCGAGACCGGCGCTGCAGGCGCACGGCTGGAGCGCGCCGCGCTCGACAATGCACGGCGGCACCAGGTGCGCGTGGTCGGTCCCAACTGTCTTGGCATCATGCGCCCCGATCTGGGGCTGAATGCCACGTTCGCCAAGGGTAACGCGCTTGCGGGTTCGCTAGGGCTGGTGTCGCAGTCGGGCGCCGTCTGCACCGCCATGCTCGACTGGGCGCGACCCAACAAGGTCGGATTCTCCAGCGTAGTGTCGCTGGGCGGGTCGCGTGACATTGATTTCGGTGAAATCATCGATTATCTGGTCAATGATCCGCGCACCGAGCATATCCTGCTGTATATCGAGGGTGTGCGTGACGCGCGGCGTTTTTTTTCCGCGTTGCGCGCGGCGGCCCGGGTGAAACCGGTGTTGCTGATGAAGGTCGGGCGGCATCCCGTGGGTTCGCGTGCTGCAGTGTCGCATACCGGCGCGATCGTCGGCTCGGACGATGTGTTCGACGCTGCGGTTCACCGTGCCGGCGTGGTCCGTGTGACCACGATCGGGCAGCTGGTGGCTGCGGCGCAGGCGCTGTCGGCGCATGTGCGACCGCGCGGGGACCGGCTGGCGATCATTACCAACGGCGGCGGTCCGGGCGTGATGGCGGCCGATCGTGCGGCCGACCTTGGCATCCCGCTGGCGGAATTTTCGGAAAAGACGCTGCAGGCGCTGCAGCCGGCATTGCCGGATAACTGGTCTCATGGCAACCCGATGGACCTTATCGGCGATGCCGATGCCACGCGCTACCGTGCTGCCGTCACGGCCTGCCTTGCCGACGAGGGGGTGGATGGCGCGCTGGTGATTCTGACACCGCAGGCGATGACCGATCCGACCGCCGTGGCCGCAGCGGTCATCGACGCGGCGCGGGGCCGCTCGAAGCCCGTGCTCGCGTGCTGGATGGGTGAGGCGGAAGTGGCCGCGGGACGCAAGCGTTTTGTCGATGCCGGCCTGCCGGTGTTCCGTACGCCCGATCCGGCGGTGGAGACCTTTGCGCACCTGTCGGCTTTTTACCGCAACCAGCGCGCATTGCTGCAGACGCCGGGGCCACTGGCGATGCGTACGCCGCCGGATGTGGATGCGGCGCGCCTGATCATCGAGGAGGTCCTCGCCGAGAAGCGCAGCGTGCTCAATGAAATCGAATCCAAGGCGGTGCTTGCAGCGTTCGGGTTGGAGATCGCGAGGACCGTGGTCGTGCACAGCGCGCATGAGGCCGTGCTGATTGCCGGCGAACTGGGTTACCCGGTTGCACTGAAAGTGGATTCGCCGGACATCACCCACAAAACCGATGCCGGTGGCGTATTGCTGAACCTGAGCAATGCGCAGTCGGTGCGTGCCGGATACCAGCAGATTCTGGACGATGTCGCGCGTCACCGGCCGCAGGCGCGCATTACCGGCATTGCGGTCGAACCGATGGTGGTACGGCCGAATGGCCGCGAACTGATGGTCGGGGTGATCCGCGATCCGGTATTCGGCCCGGCCATTGCGTTCGGCACCGGCGGCATCGCCGTGGAAGTGCACCGCGACCGTGCCGTGGCGCTGCCGCCGCTCAATGCATACCTGGTCGCGGAACTGGTACGCGGCACCCGTATCGCGCAGCTGCTCGGACCGTTCCGCAAAATGCCGGCGATCAAAATGGACGCACTGGAATCGGTGCTGCTGCGGGTGTCGGAGATGGTGTGTGAGCTGCCCTGGATCGAAGAACTCGACATCAATCCGCTGATTGTCGACGAGAGCGGCGCCATCGTCGTCGATGCACGCATCGTCGTCGGGCCGCACACGCCGGTGCATGGTCGTTATGGTCACATGGCGATACACCCCTATCCCGTGGATCTGGTGGCGACCTGGCAGCCGCCGAACGCGGCGCGTGTCACGCTGCGGCCCATCCGTCCCGAAGATGCCGGAATCGAGCAGGAGTTCGTGCGCGGGCTCTCCCCGGAGAGCCGCCATTTCCGCTTCATGGATACAATGCGTGAACTCACCCCGATGATGCTCGCGCGCTTCACGCAGATCGATTACGACCGTGAGATGGCATTCATTGCCACGATTGAGCGTGAGGGGCGGGAAATCGAGGTTGGCGTCTGTCGCTATGTCACCAATCCTGACGGCAGCAGTTGTGAATATGCCGTGGTGGTGGCCGACGACTGGCAGCGTCGCGGGCTCGGGCGCCGCATGATGACGCAATTGATCGAAGTAGCGCGTGCCCGCGGGCTCAAGACCATGATCGGACACGTGCTGGGCAGTAATCACGGCATGCTGGAGCTGTGCCTGGCGCTGGGCTTTGTCGTGTCGGACAGTGCCGACGATCCCGCTGTCAAACGCGTGACGCTGACCCTTAGCGACGGATGAGCGCGCAGGCGCTGCGTTCACGCGATGGCTCCGGTCGGCGGGCGCGGAGCCGGTGCTACAATCGATGCTCTTCGCGCCGACCCGTTTAGAGCAACGATCCAAGTGCAACGTAATGAATTTCCCGACGCAAGACTGCTGCAGCTGACTGCAGCGGCGGTGCTGGCCATCGTGCTGTGGTTTGTCATCCGCGGGCTGCTGCCGGAAATGTGGCGCACCCCGGGCAGCCCGGCGCTGTATCTGACCGGTGTCGCGGGCGTCATGCTGTTGCTGGTGCCGGTGGCGTTTGTGCTGGTCAAACGCAGTGGCCATGGCAAGGATCCCGTAGGCTGGTTCAATGCGCATATCGTCTGCTCGCTGGCCGGCATGGTGCTGATCGCGGTTCACTCCGGCGGTTTCCTGCGCCGGCCGCCGGCACTGCTGCTGCTGGCACTGGTGGCGCTGGCCGCGCTCGGCGTGTGGGCGCGCGCGCGCGGCTCGCGGCGCATGGCGGCGACGTTTGCATCCAAGGCGCCGGCATTCAAGGTGCCGGATGCCGCGACGCGCGAACGGCTGCGCGCGCTGATCGCCGAAAAGCGCCGCTTGCTCGCCGTACTCGACCCGCAGGCCAATGAAGGCACGTTCTCGGTGAACCTGCCGCAGTTGCTGCGCAGCCCGCGCCTGGCGCTGGCGTACCGCAAACTCGCGCGTGAAGAATCACTGCTGCTGGGCACGCGCCGCGCCGTATCACCGCAACAGGCATGGTGGCGGCCGCTGCACATGGCACTGGCGTGGCTGTTTGTGCTGGGCGTGGTGATCCATGTGATCACCGTGACTTTTTTTGCCGGGTACGTTGCTGACGGCGGACCGGTTACCTGGTGGCATCTGACAGCGTGGTGAATGTATGAGTGACATCGTCCAGATGCCAGGCGAGCAGAATCAAAGTGAACGCCTGGCGCTGCTGATCGATCTTGAGCGCTGCACCGGCTGCAAGAGCTGCGAGGCGGCGTGCAAAACCGAACATCGTCTCGGCCCCGGTGAATACCGCAACAAGGTGGTGTGGGCCAGCGCACTGGAAGAGGCGGGGCTCGCTTTCCTGACGCTGACCTGCCAGCACTGCGAACGGCCGGCGTGCCTGCGCGCGTGCCCGGTGAACCCCAAGGCCATCCAGAAGGATGCGGTCACTGGCATTGTGCGCGTCGATGAGTCGCGCTGCACCGGGTGCGGCGAATGCGTGATCGCCTGTCCGTACAGCGCGATGGGCTACGACGCCAAAGGTCATCATGCGGTCAAGTGTGATTTGTGTGTCGATCGCCGCGCCGAAGGCGAGGCGACCACCGCCTGTGCCAGTGTCTGTCCGACGCAGGCCATCCGCTTCGGCAAACGCAATGAGTTGCTCGCGCACGCGGAAAAGTCAGGCCGTCTGCCGCGTGACCAGGATCATTTCCTGCTGGGACCGGCGACGATTTATCTCGAACGTACGAACCCTGAAAACATCAGCACGGCGAGCGCGGTGACGCCGGCGCGCGCGCATCCCGGTGAGTCGCGCCGACCGTCATTCATGGACGGACTGGCGGCACAAGCGAAGGTTTTGGATATGCCGCCGGCGTTCCCGTATGGCGAGTCACGCGCTGACACCGCGCCGGATCGCGTCGTGCCCGGTGGCTGCAATATCTGCTTCAACTGCTGTACGGTTAAATTTCATTTTAAAAACAACAAGTTAACAAGAATAACCGGCAATGATGAGGACCCGTTGCTGAAAGGCCGTGTCTGTCCCAAATCGCAACTGACATTGCAGATGTATCACAGCGAGCACCGGCTGCTGTATCCGCAGAAGCGCGTCGGTGCGCGCGGCGAAGGCCGGTTCGAGCGCATTTCCTGGGATCAGGCGCTGGACGAGATTGCGGAGAAGCTGAAAAAGGTCCGCGATGAATACGGCGCCGAGGCGCTGGCGATGTACATCGGCACGCGCACCGGCGCGCTGGACAACCTGGGTTACACACGCATGTTCGCCCAGCTCTGGGGTACGCCGAACAAGGGCGGTACGGATCCGTTCTGCGCAACTTCAAAAAGCGTGGCCTATGAGCTGACCCAGGGTCGTGTCGGCAGCGGCAACAGTTATACGGCAGAAGATCTCGGTTCTGCCGGGCTTTATGTCTATATCGGCGACAACCAGGCGGAAACGCGGCCCGTGTATTTCGGCATGATCAACGACTGGCGCATCAGCCGTGGTGCAAAAATGATTGCCGTTGATCCGCGACTGACGGCGACGGCATCCAAAGCCGATCGCTGGCTGCCGATCCGTCCCGGCACCGACATGGCGCTCGGGCTGGCGCTGGCGCAGCACATTCTCGCCAACAACCTGCATGACGCGGCGTTCTGTGCGGAATGGATTCTGGGTTTCGAGCAGTGGCGCGAGTTCATCCTGCAGAAAAATTACACGCCCGAATGGGCGGCTCCGGTGACCGGGATCGCCGCGGAAGAGATCAAACGACTGGCCGGAGAAATCGCCGCTGCCGACGGCTGCGTGATTTTTGCCAGCCGCGGCATCAACCAGCATACCAACGGCACGCAGACCAACCGCGTGTTGATGTTTCTGGCGGCGATCACCGGCAACTGGGGGCGGCGCGGCGGAGCCTATTTCAACATGACCGCTGGCGCACCGATCGCGCCAAACGCGCCCGATCACCGACGGCCGAAGATGAGGCGGCACAAGGTGCGCCTCAGCCCTGCCGGCTGGACTGATGCCATGCTGCACGGCAAGCCGTACCCGATCCGCGCGCTGATTGCCTGCAATAATCCGCTGGCGCAGTGGCCGGGTCAGGACGAGGCCAGGGCAGCTTTTTCCGCACTCGATCTGATGGTGCATATCGAGCTCTTTGCCAATGAAACCTCGGCCTATGCGGACTATCTGCTGCCCGCGGCGAGCGGTATCGAGAAAGGTGAAATCGGCCGCTCCAATGACGACCGCCGTGTGGTGTGGATCGACAAGATGATCGACCCACCGGGCGAGGCGAAAGCCGACGGCTGGATCTGGATCGAGCTCGGCAAACGCCTTGGTTTTGAGGATGTGCTGCAGGAGCGTTACAAGGACACGGCCGTGTTCTGGGATGAGGTTTGTATCGATAATCGAATGATGCGCGGCATCACGCAAAAGCGGCTGCATTCGACTCCCTATCGCTGGGTGCGCCAGCCTGTAGCCAGCGAAGTTGCGCCGGAGATCGATACGCTGTATCTGGAAGGCACGAGCGCGCCGGGCGCTCCCGACGGGCACCGCTTTCCCACGGCCAGCGGCAAACTCGAATTCTGGACAGAAGCGCTCGAAGCCAAGTTCAACACGCTGGGCCTGTCGGCGCTGCCGGAATTTTATTCCGAGCGCGAACAACTGCTTGACCTGCCGTACATGGAACTGCAGCACAGTGACGCCGAGGAGGGCGTTGTTTCACCGTTCTGTTCGCCGGCGACCGGCGCTTCGCGCGCGCGCATCGTCGCGCCGGATGCCAATCACCCCGGCGCCAAACTGCGCGCGCAGGGTTTTGATACCGAACTCGTCACCGGTCGCCCGCCGGCGGCGCATTTCCACAGCTGGACGCATTATTTCTGGCAGTCTCAGGAAATGTGGCCCGATCTGTATTGCCAGATTCATCCGGAAAAGGCCGCGCAACTCGGTATCAACGACGGGGAGAAAGTGTGCGTCGAATCCGCGCATGGAAAAATTGAAGCCATGGCCTGGGTGCACACCGGCATCCGTCCCACGGCCGTGTTCATACCCATAGGCTGGGGCGAACGCCAGCCGTACAATCCGTGGCGTTCGGTGAATTTCCTCACAGACAAGACGCAGCGTGATCCGATATCGGATCAGACCAATCTCAAAGTGCTGCTGTGCCGGGTGTCGCGCGCTGCCGGCTGAGTGGCGTAAAATCGAACTTCGCGCGGGTGTAGTTCAATGGCAGAACGGCAGCTTCCCAAGCTGCATACGAGGGTTCGATTCCCTTCACCCGCTCCATTCCCGCATACGGGCCTCAGTTGATGAAAATCCTCAAGTATCTGGGCATCATTTTTGGCATTTTTCTCATCGTCATGGGTGGTGTGCTCGCTTATGTCGCGGCAACGTTCGACCCGAATGCCTACAAGGCGCAGATCGTCCAACTGGTGCAGGAGCGGACGCAGCGGACGTTGAAACTGGATGGCAACATCAAACTCGCGTTCTGGCCGGGCATAGGTGCCGATCTGGGAAAGCTGTCGCTGTCGGAGCAGAAAAGTGACAAGGTGTTTGCGGCCCTCGAAGGCCTGCGTGTTTCGCTGAAGCTGGTGCCGCTGCTGTCCAAGCAGCTGATCGTTGACGAGGTCACGATCAAGGGAGCGCGAATCAACCTGGTGCGTCAAAAGGACGGAAAGCTCAGCGCCGACGATCTGCTGGCGCATGACGAGGCGCAATCGCCGGTGGAAAAGGGGGGGGCAGCAAAAGGGCCATTCGCATTCGACATCAAACAGGTGGTCATTACGGATTCGGCCTTGAGTTACCGTGATGAGACCAGCGGTTCGCAATATGCGATCTCAAAGCTCAACCTCAAGACCGGGCGCATCGCGCCGGGTGTGCCGGCGGATATCTCGGTGTCGCTGCTGGCGGAAGGCAACCGGCCCAAGCTGAGCCTGACCACGGACCTGAAAACGCGACTGACATTTGATCTTGGTCGTCAGTCCTATGCATTGCAGAATCTGGCGCTGGAGTTGAAAGGCCGGGCCGCGAATATCAGCAATCTGACGCTCAATGTGGGCGGCAGCGTCACTGCAAACCTGAAGAATGGCGAGTTCGGCGCGGAGAAGCTTGTCGTGACGGCCGCCGGAATGCGCGGCAAAGAGGCGTTTGACGTCAAACTGGATGCCCCGCGAGTGAGCCTAGCGGGGGACAAGGCGACGGGAGAGCCGCTGACGCTCAGCGTAAAGCTGGGCGGATCCGACGCCTCGACCAGCGTCAGCCTGCGCTCTCCGGTGAGCGGCAATCTCCAGGCGCAGCAGTTCAGTCTGCCAAAGTTGCAGGCCAGCATTGCCGTGACCGGCCCGGATTTGCCGGGAAAGCGCATCAGCGGCGAGTTGGCGGGGTCAGCGAACATTGACGTGGCGAAGGAGCGCGCGCAACTGGACGTCGCGGGCAAGATCGCCGACAGTACGATCAAGGCGCGGATTGGCATCACGGAGTTTTCGCAGCCGGACATCCGTTTTAATGCCGAGGTCGACCAGCTGGATGTCGACAAGTTCATGCCGCCGGCGTCGGCGGCGGGCGGTGGTGGCGGCGCGCCATCGGGTGTGGCGGCACCGGAGAAACCGTTTGACCTGTCGGGATTGAAGGATTTGCGCGCCAGCGGCAGCCTGCGCATCGGCGCGCTCAAGGCCCGCAACGTCAAAGCGGCCGACGTCCGGGCCGACGTCAAGGCGGCCAACGGGCGCATCGATCTGAATTCGCTGGAGGCCAAGTTGTATGAAGGCACGCTGAACGGTGCGGCGACGGTCAACGCAGCGCCGGCCGTGCCTGCGTTTGCGGCAAAGGCTGGCCTGACCGGCGTCAACGTGGCGCCGTTGCTGAAAGACCTGGCCAGCAATGAAACGCTGGAAGGCCGGGGGACGGTGACGCTGGACGTGACCACGCGTGGCAGCACGGTCACGGCACTGAAGCGGGCGCTCGATGGTTCCGCTGCGGTGCGACTTGCCGATGGCGCAGTGAAGGGCATTGATATCGCCGGCGCGATCCGCAACGCCAAGGCGCGACTGGGCACGTTGCGAGGCGAGGAAACACAGCAGGCAGATGCGCGGCAGAAAACGGATTTTTCCGAGCTGACGGCCAGTTTCAAGATCGTCGACGGCGTAGCGCGCAATAATGATCTCGCGATGAAATCGCCCTTGCTGCGCGTCGGCGGCGAGGGTGAGATCAATATCGGCGCCGACACCATCAATTATCTGGTGAAAGCGAGCATCGTCGGCACCAGCAAGGGCCAGGGCGGGCGCGACGTGGACGAGCTGCGCGGACTGACCGTGCCGGTGCGCGTCACCGGACCGCTGGACGCGCCGTCGTACAAGCTCGATTTCGGTGCGATGATCAGCGATACCGCGAAGCAGAAAGTCAAAGATGCCGTCAAGAGCCGTCTGCAGGAGCGTCTGTTCGGCGGGGCCAAACCGGAGGGCGCGACGCCGCCGCCCAAGGACGGCACGAGCGGGGGCAGTAGCGCCCGCGATGCACTGAAGGGCCTGTTTGGCCGCTAAGGCAGCGTTCGCGATGGCGGGCACTCGAAAGACCAGAACGATGGCCGGATCCATGCGCGCGCCGTCAGGCTTCGCGCCGGCACTGATCGCCTGGCAGAAACGCCATGGCCGGCATGATCTCCCCTGGCAGAATACGCGCGACGCGTATGCCGTGTGGCTGTCGGAAATCATGCTGCAGCAGACGCAGGTCGCTGCCGTGATTCCCTACTATGAACGTTTCCTCGCGCGTTTTCCGACGCTCATGGACCTCGCGCGGGCCTCGCTGGATGACGTGCTCGCGTTGTGGAGCGGGCTTGGGTATTACTCGCGGGCGCGCAACCTGCATTGCGCCGCACGGACGATTGCCGAGCAACACGACGGCCGGTTCCCGACGACGCTGGATGCGGTGATGGCATTGCCGGGCATCGGCCGCTCGACCGCCGCGGCGATCCTGGTGTTTGCCTTCGGCAAACGCAGCGCGATCCTCGACGGGAACGTCAAGCGCGTGCTCGCCCGCGTTCACGGCATTGCGGGTTATCCGGGCGAGACGGCGGTCGCAGCGCAATTATGGCGCGAGGCGGAAGCGCTGCTGCCGCGCAGCGGATTGCGGGCGTACACACAGGGATTGATGGATCTCGGTGCCACGGTTTGCGTGCGCCGTAATCCGGACTGCGGCGCATGCCCGGTACAGAAGCTGTGCTTTGCATTCAGGACCGGACGGGTAGACGAACTGCCTGCGCCGAAACCGCGCAAGGCGTTACCACAGCGGCGCACGATGATGCTGGTGCTGCAGCGCGGCGGCGAGGTATTGCTGGAGAAGCGTCCGGCATCCGGCATTTGGGGAGGGTTGTGGTGTTTTCCCGAGGCGGATGCCGAGGCCGACGCGGTGGCCCTGTGTGCGCAGCGATTCGGTGCGCAGGTGAAACTGCGCCAGCGGCTGCCGGTGATTGCGCATGGATTTACGCATTTCAAGCTGGATATCCTGGCGCAACCGGTGGCGGTCATCGCATGGCCTCTGCGCGCGGAAGCGCCGGGCCGGCAATGGTTCGCGCTCGCCGCGGCACGCGATGGCGCGGTGCCCACGCCGGTGCGTGCGATACTCGAACAACTGACTGTGCTGCGGGCGCAACCGTGATGACCGCTGTCGAGGCAAGGCAAGACCGCGGGGCCCGATTCCCGGGCGACAGGCTTGAGTTGGCGGAGTGAATGATGAACGATCCACGATCGACGGACTGGCCGGACATCAGTGCCTGGCGCAAGATGCAGCGGGAAACGTGGATTGCCTGGCGTTGCGCGGTGCCGGCGGCACAGCATGTGCAGTGGGGTGAGCGCATGACCGAATCATTGTGCGCGCTGCTGCCTGCCCCGGACCGGCTGGTGATCGGTTTCTGCTGGCCGTTCAAGGCGGAGTTCGATGCGCGTTTTGCCGTGCGTTTCTGGCGTGATCAGGGCGCCACTGCCGCTTTGCCGGAGGTGACCGGCAAGGGCCGGCCGTTGCGTTTCCGCAAGTGGTGGCCGGGCGCGCCGATGACCCGCGGCGTTTACGATATTCCGTTGCCCGACGGCACACCCGAAGTCTTGCCCGACGTTGCCATCGTGCCGATGAATGCCTGCGATGGTCGCGGTTACCGGCTCGGTTATGGCGGCGGTTATTTCGACCGGACGCTGGCGGCATTGCAGCGCCGCGTGGTTGCCATCGGCGTGACCTATGACGGCTGCCGTGTGTCGACCATCTTTCCGCAGCCGCACGATATCGCCATGGACCTGGTGGTGACCGAAACGGGGGTTTACGCAGGCGGCGGCGAGCCGTTGATGCCGCTGGATGCCACCGCGGGCGCGGCACGGGTGCAGCATCTGCTGCGGCAGCGCGGCTTGCCGCGCGAGTCAATATAACTAATTGTTTTTATTGATATTTTCTATAATGCCGTGAACCAGTAACAGTTCACGCAATTTTTCCAGCCGTAGTGCGGTATCGGTCTCCTCCAGCAGTCCCTGTTTCTCCAGCGGCGATATCGGCAGGATTTCTGCAAGCCGGTAACTGACCCAGATCGGATCATCCAGTTGCACCGGGCCGGGCACACTGCCGGCGCCCGCGCGTTCCACTGCCAGGCGCAGCACCTCCTGGCAGGCCTGATCGACGCTGTCCGGACGCGTCGGCTCCGGCAGCGGTTCCACGCGACCCAGGATCAGGCCGTCAGCCGCTACCCGGCTTTCAAGGATGCGAAAGCGCGCGCCGCCACGCGCGAGCAGCGTGAACAGGTTGGGGTGCGGCACGTCCCATTGTTCGATGTGCGCGAGACATCCCACCGGATGCGGCGCGGCAGGGGCGCCGACCTCCCGGCCTTCCCGGATCAGGCAGACACCAAAGGGCGTGGTATCGCGCACGCAGGCCTTGATCATGTCGACATAGCGCTGCTCGAAAATCTTCAGCGGCAGCAGTCCGCCGGGGAAGAGCACTGTACCCAGCGGGAACAGCGGTATGTCGTAAGGCGCGCTGCTCATGCGCCGAGTTCGCGGTGGCGCGCGAGCGTGCGCGAATTTTCGCGGAAGCGCGCGGCCAGCGTTTCAACAAGGAATACCGAGCGATGTCGTCCGCCGGTGCAGCCGATGGCGACGGTCAGATAACTGCGATTGTCACGATCGAACGCCGGCAGCCAGTCGGCGACAAAACGGCGGATGTCTTCGAGCATGCGCATCGCATCCGGCGTCGCGCGCAGAAAATCGGCGACGGCTGCATCACGGCCGGTCAGCGGTCGCAGTTGCGGATCGTAATGCGGGTTGGGCAGGCAGCGCACGTCAAAAACGAAGTCCGCATCCAGCGGAATGCCGTGCTTGAATCCGAAGGATTCGAACAGCAGCGTCAGGCCGGATTGGGGCAGCGCGACAAAGTCCCGGATCCAGTTGCGCAGCGTGTTCGGCGCCAGATCGCTGGTATCAATGTGATGCGCCACGTCGGCAATGCCGGCCACCAGTTCGCGCTCGCGGCTGATGCATTCGGGCAGCGTCAATCCGCCCTGCGACAGCGGATGGCGGCGGCGGGTTTCGGAATAGCGCTTGATCAGTGTTTCCGGTTTCGCCTCAAGGAAGATCACGCGCACGTCGATCCCTTCTTCGCGCAGGTGCCCGACCAGGTCGGGAAGGCCTGCGACAGCGTCACCGGTGCGTGCATCCATGGTCAGCGCGACACGGTCGTTGCCGGATGACCGCAGAGTCTCGACGAGGCGGCCGACCATGGCCACCGGCAGATTATCGACGCAGTAGAACCCTGCGTCCTCCAGTACCGCCAGAGCGACGCTTTTGCCGGAACCGGACAGCCCCGTGATGAGGATTAGCTGCATATCAGTGCGGGCAACAGCAATAATCAGTCGTTCTGATTTGTCATTGCCTTGGTTTGGCGCTCGATGAATTCGCGCGTGCTGTCGATGCCGCGCATCTGCAAAACGTGACTGCGTACCGCGGCTTCGGTCAGTACCGCGAGATTGCGGCCGGCAGCGACCGGGATGGTGACTTTGCGGGTCTCGACGTCCATCAGCGATTCGGTGCCGGGTTTCAGCGGCAGGCGCTCGAGATGGGCGAGATCGGTGCTCGACGGACGTTCCAGATGCACGATGAGCTTGACGTTCTTGCGCGGGCGCAATGCCGCTTCGCCGAATATCGTGCGGATGTTGAGTACGCCGAGTCCGCGTACTTCGAGAAAATCGCGCAGCATCGGCGGACAGCGACCCTCGATACTCTCCGGGCCAAGGCGATAAAGTTCGACCACATCGTCGGCAATCAGGCCGCTGCCGCGGCTGATGAGTTCCAGTGCGAGTTCACTCTTGCCCACGCCTGAATCCCCGGTGAGCAATACGCCGACACCCAGCACGTCCAGAAATACGCCGTGCACCGTGGTGGATTCGGCGAGCGCGCGGGCCAGGTGCGGACGCATGGTCCACATTAATTCCACGCTCGGTATCGGCGAGGAGAACAGCGGGGTTTTCGTGGATTCCGCCACTTCGACCAGTGCCACCGGTGTCGCGTTGGCGCCGGCAACAATGAAACAGGCGAGCTCGCGGGTGGCCACACGCCGCAGCAGGGTACGGCATTCCTCCGGATCCAGGTTGTCGAGGTAATTGACCTCTGATTCACCAAGTACCTGGATCAGATTGGGGTGAATGAAATTCAGATGGCCGACGAGTCCTTTGGACGAGTCCTTGGTAAGCTCGCTGTCGATGCCTTTGTCGGCACCGTTCTTTCCGGCGACCCAGGTCAGCCGCAGCTTGTCCTGGGTATCTTCAAACAGCCGGGCTATGCTGACCTGCGGCATTGGGCTCCCACTGGGTGATCAGCTGCAGCAGTTCGTCCGGCGTCGCCGCACTCAGCAATTTTTCGCGGAACGGCTTGTCGCTGAACATCTGGGCAAGTTCCGAGAGAATCTGCAGGTGCTCGTCGGTTGCGCGCTCGGGCACCAGCAGCACGAAAATCAGCTTTACATTCTGCCCGTCCGGCGCGTCAAAGGGGATCGCGGTTTGTGCGCGGATGATCGCGCCGGTCGCCGATTTCAGGCCTTTGATGCGGCCGTGCGGAATGGCCACACCCTGGCCGAGGCCGGTTGAGCCGAGCTTTTCCCGCGCAAACAGGCTGTCAAACACCGTGCTGCGGGAGAGGTGGGCATTGTTTTCGAACAGCAGTCCGGCTTGCTCGAATACGCGTTTCTTGCTGGTCAGGTCGGCGTCGAGCAGTATGTTCGGCGTGGTCAATAACTTCGCGATCAGGTTCATGTCGGTGTTGGATCAGTCGTGCGATTCCCGGCGAGCGGCCGCGAATCACTCGGTGGGTTGATGTTTGAGTGGCGCGGTATCATGGCGATGCGACAGGTTCTTACCCTTATGCTTGAGTATGGCCCGGTCGAGTTTGCCGACCAGACTGTCGATCGCGACGTACATGTCCTCTTCGTGTGTCTCGCAGAAAATCTCCTTGCCGCTGAGATGAACGGTTGCTTCCACCTTGTGCTGCAGTTTTTCCACGGTCATGATCACGTTGATATCAATGACGTGGTCAAAGTGGCCGGTGATTTTCTCCAGTTTGTGGGCAACATGCTCACGAATCGCCGGAGTGATCTGCAGGTGGTGACCGGTCAGGTGCAAGTTCATGGTTTTTCCTCCGTCAAAGTGTTTTCCTAAGATTTACCGGGAGAATCTGCATGGATTCCCGGTATTTCGCTATGGTCCGTCGTGCTACAACTATACCCTGCTGCCCCAGTAATTCCGAAATTTGTCCGTCGCTCAGCGGCGTGCGGGTGTTTTCCGCGCTGACAAGCTGCTTGATCAGCGCGCGTATCGCTGTGCTCGATGCCGAGCCTCCCGCCTCGGTGGCAACGTGGCTGCCGAAAAAATACTTGAGCTCGAAAATTCCCCTGGGCGTGTGCATGAACTTCTGGGTGGTGACGCGGGATACCGTCGATTCATGCAGTCCCAGCGTGTCCGCGATCTCGCGCAGCACCAGCGGACGCATGGCGACTTCGCCATGTTCGAGAAAATTACGCTGCCGGTCGACGATGGCCTGTGATACGCGCAGTATGGTATCGAACCGCTGCTGCACGTTCTTGATCAGCCATTTCGCTTCCTGCAGCTGCGAGCTCATTTGCTGCGCATTGACGCCGCGGTTGCGCTGCAGAATGTCCGCGTAAAGCCGGTTGATCCGCAGGCGCGGCATCGCGTCGGGATTGAGTGCCGCGACCCATACGCCCTTGGCCTTCCGCACGATGACATCGGCGACGACGAACCGTGTTTCATCGGCCGAAAAGTCCCGGCCGGGCTTGGGATTGAGGCTGACAATCAGCTTCTGCACTGCGCGCAGGCAGGCGTCATCGCATTTCAACACCCGTTTCAGCCGGGCGAAATCTTTCGCAGCCAGACTGTCGAGGTGATTCCCGACGACGTCCATTGCAGCCGCCCGATACGGCGTATTCTCCGGCAGAGCGGACAGTTGCAGCATCAGGCATTCAGCGAGGTTGCGTGCGCCCACGCCGTTGGGTTCCATGTGCTGCAGATGCTGCAGAGCGGTTGACAGTTCTTCCGGCGCGACATCGAGTACCGGCGGCAGCATGGCGCCGATTTCCTCCAGTGTCTGCCGCAGATAACCGTCGTCGTTGAGCGAATCGATCAGCAAGCTGATCAGCTGCCTGTCGCGATCCGAGAGATGGAGCAATGACAACTGTCCGCTGAGGTGCGCGCGCAGATCCGCAGGCTGTTCCGCCAGCGGCGGGAAATCGTCGTCGTCAGATTCGGCACTGTTGCTCCCGCTGCCATAAGAGGCGCCCTCCATGACGTCAAACGCAGTAGCTTCCTCGCCCGGCGCCGCAGACTGCTCGGGATCGCCCGGTGCCGGAGTATCCGCGGAATCACCGGCCGACTGCGTGACGCCATCGCGCGGCGCAGCGGGCGGCTGCTCGATGCCGCGATCTTCGCGTTCGAGCAGTGGATTATCCTGCAGCAGGCGTTCGATTTCCTGATCCAGCTCGAGCGTGGACAATTGCAGCAGCTTGATCGACTGCTGCAATTGCGGCGTCAGCGCCAGGTGCTGTGACAGTCGGAGTTGTAGCGAATGTTTCATTCAGGACCGGGGGAATCGCGTTCCGGACTCAGCGCAGGCGGCTAGGTGTGCCGTGCGATGTCAAAGCCGGAAATGCTCACCAAGATAGACTTTCCGGACGTTTTCATTATAGACGATCTCGTCGGGTTTGCCGTAAGCGAGCACCGAACCATCGTTGATGATGTAGGCGCGATCGCAGATGCCCAGGGTTTCACGCACATTGTGATCGGTAATCAGCACGCCGATGCCCCGTGCCTTCAGGAACCCGATGATTTTCTGGATTTCGATCACGGCGATCGGATCCACGCCGGCAAAGGGTTCATCGAGCAGTATAAAACGCGGTTCCGTGGCGAGGGCGCGGGCGATTTCCACGCGCCGCCGCTCTCCGCCCGAGAGGCTGATCGCCGGATTGTTGCGCAGGTGTCCCACATGCAGATCCTGCAGCAGGGTATCGAGCCGCGCTTCGATGGTCGCCGCGTCGTTATGGTACAGCTCAAGGATGGCGCGCACATTATCCGCGACGGACAGACGCCGGAAAATCGAGGCCTCCTGGGGCAGGTAGCTCAGCCCCAGACGTGCCCGGCGGTCCATCGGCATATGGGTCAACCGGACCTGGTCCAGGTACAGTTCAC
>JBFKCU010000015.1:0-17406 GCA_041620115.1 Burkholderiales bacterium
CCTTGTGGTCGTTGTGGCAGGTGACGCAGGCCGGGGCGATCGCCTTGTCGGCATAGATTGCGGTGAAGTATTTGACCTTGCCCAGCGTCTCTTCGCCGGAGAACGGCTTGCTGCCGTCCTTGGCGACCGCTTCGAGGCCTTTCTTCTCGAGCGCGGTTTTCGGTGCGTTCTGCTTGTTGATCGGCCACAGCGACTGCAGCGAGTAGCTGAAGCCCATCTTCTTCTCCGCCACCATTTCGGCGCCGAAGCGGAACATCTGCGCCGGCAGCACCAGGGCTTTTTCATCCTTCCAGTGCTCGCTGGCCTTGATCACCTTTTCCTCGTTCTGCAGGCGGTTGACGATCAGCCGCGTGTACACCGTGCGGTCGGACTCCATGACCGCGTGCAGCGCGTCCGCCATTTCCTTGTAGCTGACCTGCGCCTGAGCCGGGACTGCTGCCGCGAATCCGACCGCGGCCGATACTGCTGCAACCATCAGTTTCATTTTCATCTCTTGCTCCTTTTCATTGAAAAAACTTTCCCCGCCTGCGCGGGACCCACACCGTTGCTGCCCCTCATGCAACCCGTTCATCCGCCGCATCATTTCTTTTTCGCGGCAGCCTCCTCTTTGCGTTTCTCCGCCTCGATGTCCCTGATGCGCTGCGCCACCATGTCGATGCTTTTGATCCGCACGCCCGGCTCGCCGTGGAAGTTGTTCTTCAGCAGCTTCGGGTCGGCCAGCGCGTTGGTGGAGAACCCCAGGCCGTGGCAGTTCTGGCACACCGGGCGGATCATTTTTTCGTTCGGCCGCAGGTTGTCGTTCTGGTTGTGCTGCACCAGCACGCGCTTCGCGCCGGCGAGCGGATCGCGGAATTCGTCGCGCGGCATGTGGCAGGTCGCGCACGACACGCCGCTGCCCGGCGGCAATTCGCCCGCAATTTCCTTTTTCCACAGCGCGTGGTGCGGCGAGCGCTCGTAGGCGGCGGTGTGCTCGTCGCGGTGGCAGTTGGTGCAGGACTCCACCGCGGCCTTTTTCGTGTCGAAGCGGTGCGCGCCGTGGCAGCTGGTGCAGGTGAGTTCGGTGTTCGCCGCCTGGGCGTGCATTGGCAGACGCGCCTGCGCCGGCGTCATCGGCGACAGGCCCTGGGCTGCGCGCATGCCGTGCTTGCCGGCGAGCCAGCCCTTGGTTTCCGGCTGGTGGCAGGTGGCGCAGACCTTGTGATCCGGGCGTTCCACCCATTGCTTCACGGCCGCGGTTTTTTCCGTGGCCGCGGTCTCGACCTGGTGGCAGCCGCTGCAGTTGACGCCGGAGCGCGCATGCGCGGTGGCGAGCCAGTCGGCGGCGGCGTCCTGCGACTTCATCAGCGCGGGCGGCGCATCGGGCACCGTCTGCGGCTTGAGCGGGAAGCGGTCCGACGGGTAGCTCGCGAACTGCGCGGCGACCTCGCGGAAATTGCGTTTCGGCAGCCAGCGTTTCACCAGCAGCTTCGGTTCGTCGAGGTGCTTGGCGAGGAAATCCTCGTAGAGCGCGCGGTTGTCGTGGTACTTGTGGCAGCCCGCGGAATTGCAGGTGTCGAAGCCCATGCCTTCGTGGCTGGGCCGGTCCTTGGCGATCTCCTGGTGGCAGCTGTAACAGAAGTCTCCCGCGAGCGTGACCCCCATGCGCCCGGTAATCTCGGGCTTGTGCTCGACGTGGCAGGTCACGCACAGCGTGGCGTCGATTTTCTCGAGGCGGTCGGCGTTGCGCGGGTCGGTGAACTTGCTGCGCGGGTGCTTGTCGTCGGCGTCCTTGAGCTCCCGGCCGTGGCAGTTCTCACAGGACTCCTGGATTTTTTCGCGGTCGGTGAATGCGCCGATATGGCAGGAACCGCACGCGAGTTCAATCTGGTAGTGCCCGTGCGTGGTCTTGCCGGGCAGCAGCATCGCGCGCGCGGGACTCAGCAGCGGGTGGTTCGCTGCGCCGTCGTAAAACATTCCCGCCGCGAAATAGCCACCCGTCACCACGGTAAACACTCCCCACAGCATCCAGATGAGCCTGCGCCCGGTCGATTTCGCCATGTCAGCCCCGGCTCAGAAGTAGTAGCTCTTGAGCACATGGAATCCGAGCAGTACCGGTATGGGCCAGACGATCAGGATGTGCGTCCAGATGCCGCTGCGGCGCAGGCGCATGGCGGCAGCGCCCAGGCGGTGTTCGAAGGCGATCAGCCCGCCGGCCGCGGCGCCGACGACGATGGCGGCGAGGAACGACGCCATCAGCAGGAAATTGAGGTTGGAGCCGAGCCGGCCGCCGGTATGCACCAGCAGGCCCGCGACGGTGAGCACGCCCAGCACCACATGCGCGATGCGCCACAGCGGAAAATCGCCGAGCGTGAAGCGGCGGATGCGTTTGCGGAGCGACATGATCAGCAGCAGCACGGTCAGGCCGAGCACGGTGTAGCCGCTGACCTGTTTCCAGAAGTTCTCGCGCCACAGGAAATCAATTTGCAGCGGCGTCTGCACGCTGGCGGCATAAGGAACCAGCACGAACAGCGCGAGCGCGAGTGTGGCCAGCGCGGCGACGGCGCTGCTGCCGGCGAGGGTTTTCCAGCCGCGCGAGGGCTCGGCGGGCGCAGCACTGCCGGCGAGTTCGGCGAGCAGCGGCCGGCACGAGCCGCACACCGTGGAGGCGCCGGTGCAGGCGGCGAGCGCGGCCGCCGTGGTGCAGCCTTCGGCGAGCGCGCGTCCGAGCTGCCCGCGCGTGACACCGGTGCAGTTGCACACCGTTGCGGTCGCGGGCCAGGCGGCGACACTGCCGAGTTCCTCTTCGGGCCACAGCAGCCCCGTGGTCCTGAAGCGCAGCCACTGCCACGGCCACACGCGGCGCTGGTGCAGCACGGCTTCCTGCAGGCGGCTCAGTTCGGGGCAATCACCGATGACGATGGCGCCGATCAGCCGGCCGCGGTGTGAGACCAGCTTGCGGTAATTCGTGTCGTCGCGGTAGGTGTAGGTGCGCGCGAGGTCGGGTATGGCTTCGTCGCTGACCGTGCCCATGCTGAACACCGGCAGGCCCGCGACCTTGAGCCGTGTGGTCAGCGTGGAACCCGCATAGCCTGCGCTGCCGCCGCTGGCGGTCACTGCGGCGACCGCAGCCTGTTCAAGGCCGGGCGCAACGAGCCCGTAGACGAGGTCGCGGTGCTCGGCGCATTCGCCGACCGCGTAGATCTGCGGATCGGAGGACTGCATCGCGTCATTGACGCGGATGCCGCGGTTGACGTGCAGGCCCGCGGCGCGCGCCAGTGCCACATTGGGTGCAATGCCCGTGGCGACGACGATGGTGTCGCATTCGATCTCGCGGTCGCTGCGCAGTTGCACGCCGGTGACGGTGTTGCCGCCGAGCACGTGCTTCACGCTGTCGCCGAGAATCACGTCGATGCCCAGCGCGCGCACGCTGCGCTCGAGGTAGGCTGCTGCCTCGTCGTCGAGCTGGCGCATCATCAGGCGGCTGTAGTGTTCGATCACGCACACTTCGGTGTTGAAGCGCTGCATCGCGCGCGCGGCTTCGAGTCCGAGCAGTCCGCCGCCGAGCACCAGCGTGCGCCGGCTGCGCACGCGGCGCGCGAGCAGCGACTGCGCGTCGCGCGCGTCGCGGAAGGCGTAAACGCCGGGCAGGTCGATGCCGGGAATGTCGGGAATGTGCGGGCGCGAGCCCGTGGCGAGGATCAGCCGCGAGTAGGGCTGCACATGGCCGCCCGCATCGCGGATGCAGTGCTGCTCGCGGTCGATGGCGGTGACGGCGCAGCCGAAACGCGTCGCGATGGCCGGGTGGTCCGGCAGCTGCAGGTCGCGCGTCAGCGCCTGCCAGTCGAGTTCGCCGACGAGGAATCCCGACAGCCGTACGCGGTTATAGGGCTCGGTCGGTTCGTCGCCGTAGATGACGATCGGCGTATCGGCTTGCCGCCGGTGCAGTTCCTGTGCCGCGCGGATGCCGACCGGGCCGGCACCGACGATGACGACGGGCGCGGCGTTTTGCGGCGCGGTTGGCGCGGCAGCGATGGCGTCGAATTTCGGAGCAGTGTCCAGGGGCTTTCCAGTAATTTTCCGTTGCGGCCATCACGTGATGACCCGCTTACTGTTCAGCAACTGCCATGCCAAGCGCGACGTATCGCCAAAAATTAAAATTTGATTAATAAAATCAACTGGTTATTAAGGTGGCTTGCTATCAGGCCGATTGCGGCCCGTGTCCCGAAATGGTGCACTGCACAGTGATTTGCACCATTTAATGCGGCGGCCGCACTTAATCAGGGCGCAGAATTTGGCGCCGTGCCGCGGATTGGGGCGCAGGTTCGTAAGAACCGCCCTTACTCCGCTGCTGTGCCGCATCGCAGGGCGCATCTGGCGCGACCTATATACTTGCGGCCATGCAGATCACTTCCATGCACTTCAAGGCGCGCGCCGGCGAAAAACTCGCCGATGTGCGCTTGCAAGGCGCGCTGAAAAAGCTGCAGGGCAATTTCGTCAAAGGCCGTGCCGACCGCATCACCGAACTGGATAACTTCCAGGACATCCGCGACGCTGCTGCGGCAATCCGCGACCGCACGCTGGCGCACCTCGACGTTTACCTGGAAACCTTCGAGCGCAACGCGACCGCGCGCGGTGCCGTGGTGCACTGGGCGGAGACACATGAGGATGTAAACCGCATCGTCAACGAGATCGCCGCGCAGCACGGCGTGCGCAAGGTGATCAAGTCGAAGTCGATGGTGACCGAGGAATGCGGCGTCAACGACGCGCTGATCGCCGCCGGCATCGAGGTGGTTGAAACCGATCTGGGCGAGTACATCCTGCAACTGGCCAACGAGCCGCCGTCGCATATTGTCGCGCCCGTAGTACACAAGACCCGTGACGAGGTGTCGGATCTGTTCGCGGAGAAACACCAGGCACCGCGGCTGACAGACATCCCGGCGCTGTGCCGTGAGGCGCGCGAGAAACTGCGGCCGCATTTCCTGTCGGCGGACATGGGTATCTCGGGCGCGAATTTCATCATTGCCGAGACCGGTTCGACGCTGATCGTCACCAACGAGGGCAACGGGCGCATGGTGACGACGCGGCCCAAAGTGCACGTGGCGATTACCGGCATCGAAAAAGTGGTGGCGACGCTGGAGGATGTCACGACGCTGCTGCGGCTGCTGCCGCGCCACGGCACCGGCCAGAGCATCACCAATTACATTTCGGTGACGACCGGCGTGCGCGGGGCCGAGGAAACCGACGGGCCGGAGCATTTTCATATCATTCTCGTCGATGCCGGTCGCACCAAGCTGATCGGCGGCGACATGCAGGAGATGCTGCGGTGCATACGCTGCGGCGCCTGCATGAACCATTGTCCGGTGTACCAGAGCGTCGGTGGCCATGCCTACGGCTGGGTCTATCCGGGGCCCATGGGATCGATCCTGACGCCGACGTACATCGGGCTGGAGAATGCGCGCGATCTGCCCAATGCGGCGACATTGTGCGGGCAATGCCACGTGGCCTGCCCGGTGAAAATTCCGCTGCCGGATCTGCTGCGCAAGCTGCGTGAGCGTCAGTTCGAGCAGGGCCTGAAGCCCTGGTACGAGGTCTTGGCGCTCAGGGCGTGGGGCTGGATCGCGCAGCAGCCGATGCTCTACAGCATGATGACCCGTCTCAGTACACGGTTGCTGAAAGCAATGGCGAACAAGAATGGCATGATCGGCAGCCTGCCCTTCGGCGGCGGCTGGACCGACCGGCGCGATTTTCCGGCGCCGGAGGGCAGGACTTTTCGTGAGTTGTATCGGGCCGGCAGAAAATCCGGCGCATCGTAATCGCAGGAGCAGATGATGAACAAACCAGTAGATACCGCCGCTATTGCCACCATACCGCTGTGGATCGACGGCAAGGCGCAACCCGCAACGTCGACCCGCAGTGCCGGGGTTACCAATCCGGCCACCGGAAAAATCACCCGCCAGGTGCCGCTGGCGAATGCGCAGGACATCGATGCTGCCGTGGCCTCGGCGCAACGCGCTTATCCGGCGTGGTGTGACACGCCGCCGCTGCGGCGCGCGCGCATCCTCATGCGTTACCGTGAACTGCTCGACGCGCACCGCGACGAGCTGGCGCGGCTGGTCACCGACGAGCACGGCAAGACGCTGGCGGATGCCGCGGGCTCGGTGCAGCGCGGCATTGAAGTGGTCGAGTTTGCGATGGGCATCCCGCATTTGCTGAAGGGCGAGATGAGCGAGGATGTCGGCACCGGTGTGGATACGCATTCCATGCGCCAGCCGCTGGGCGTGTGCACCGGCATCACGCCGTTCAATTTTCCGGTGATGGTGCCGCTGTGGATGTTTCCGGTCGCAATCGCCTGCGGCAACACGTTCGTGCTGAAACCATCGGAGAAAGTGCCGTCGGCATCGATGCGCATGGCGGAGCTGTTCAAGGAAGCAGGCCTGCCCGACGGCGTCTTCAACGTCGTGCACGGCGACAAAGAAGCGGTGGATGCGCTGCTGCGCCACCCGCAGGTCAAGGCCGTGTCCTTTGTCGGTTCGACGCCGATCGCCAAATACATCTACGAGACCTGTGCGCAGGAAGGCAAGCGCGTCCAGGCGCTGGGTGGCGCGAAAAACCACGCGGTGGTGCTGGCCGATGCCGACCTGGATTTTGCCGCCGACGGCCTGATCGGCGCCGCTTACGGATCTGCCGGCGAGCGCTGCATGGCGATTTCCGCGGTCGTTGCGGTCGAGGAAGTCGCCGACCAGCTGGTCGCCAAATTGAAGGCCGCCGCAGGCAAGCTGAAAATCGGCGCCGGCAATGACAAGGCGGCGGACATGGGGCCGCTGATCAGCCGCATGCACCGCGACAAGGTCTCCGGTTTCGTGGACGCGGGCGTTGCGCAGGGCGCCAAGCTGGTGCTGGACGGTCGCAACCTCAAAGTGCCGGGGCATGAAGACGGCTTTTTCATCGGTGCGACGCTGTTCGACCAGGTGCGTCCCGACATGACGATCTACAAGGAAGAGATTTTTGGACCGGTGCTGATCGTGCTGCGCGTAAAATCGCTGGATGAGGCGATTCAATTGATCAATGCGAATCCTTATGCCAATGGCACGGCCGTGTTCACGCGCAGTGGCGGCGCGGCGCGGCGTTTCGAGCGCGAGATCGAAGTCGGCATGGTCGGCATCAATGTGCCGATCCCGGTGCCCATTGCCTATTTCTCCTTCGGCGGCTGGCGCAATTCGCTGTTCGGCGATCAACATGTGCATGGTCCGGAAGGTGTGCGCTTTTACACCCGCGGCAAGGTGGTGACCACGCGCTGGCCGGATGACAAGGCGGTAGCGGGCGGCTTCAACATGCCGACACTGGGATAAAGCGGCGCATGGCCGCACGCGAAAACATCCTCGCCAACATCCGCATCCGTCAGGGCAGGGCGCCGGCAACGGTGCCGCCTGCGGAGCGCGAGACGGTGGCGCAGCACCTGGCCGCGCACCCGCAGAGTCCGCGTCCCACCGTCGATGCGGATATCGCGGCGCGTTTTCGTGACCGGGCGCAGAATTTATCCACGACGATCGATACCGTGGCGGCGATCGATGATGTTCCTGAGGCCGTGGCGCGTTACCTGCGCGCACAGAAACTGGCGCCGGTCGCCGTCTGCTGGCCTGAATTCGCGACGCTGGACTGGGCTGCGCAGGGATTGCGCGTCACCGCGCGCGCGGTGCGCGGCGACGACCTCACTGGTATTACCGGGGCCTATTGCGCGATTGCCGAAACGGGGACGCTGATGATGCTGTCGGGGGCGGACACGCCGCCGTCGACCAGCCTGCTGCCGGAGACGCACATCGCCATCGTATCCGGCAGCCGCATCGTCACCGGCATGGAAGACGCGTGGACGCTGCTGCGTGAAGAGCGCGGCACCCTGCCGCGTGCGGTGAATTTCATTTCAGGTCCGTCGCGCACCGCCGATATCGAACAGACCGTAACCCTGGGTGCGCACGGGCCGTATCGGGTACATTTGGTGTTCATCCCGTGAAATATAAATAATTGTTTATAATCAATAGTTTATGTATCATCTTGCAGGAACGGACACGTCCCGGCCGCGCACGGAGTGGCACGGGTGCGCGCTGCAGCGAGAACGTCGTTGGTGACATCGGGTCCAAACCGTATGCGCAAAATTTTGCTCCGCTTGGCGGCACTGGTGATGATCGTGGTACCGCTCGCAGTCATTGCTGCGGCCGGATTGCGCGCCGGGGACGGCAAGGTGGTGGTGCTGACGCTGGCGGGTGCAGTCAGTCCGGCGACGGCGGATTACGCCGTGCGCGGCATGCGCGAGGCCGCTGAACGCAATGCGGCGCTGATCGTGCTGCAGATGGACACGCCCGGCGGTCTGGACATGGCCATGCGCAGCATCATCAAGGAAATCCTGTCCTCGCCCGTACCGGTGGCGTCGTATGTGGCGCCCAGCGGTGCGCGCGCCGCCAGCGCCGGTACGTACATTCTCTATGCGAGCCATATCGCGGCGATGGCCCCGGGCACCAACCTGGGGGCTGCAACGCCGGTGGCGATCGGCATGCCCAGCCAGCCGGCGCCGCAACCCGCGGCGACTGACGAAGGTGAGGGCAAGAAGACGGATCGCGCCAAGGCGAAGAAGGACTCGCCCGGTCCGCCGGTCGACACGATGAAGGCCAAGCTGGTGAATGACGCCTCGGCCTACATTCGCGGGCTGGCACAGTTGCGCGGCCGCAACGCGGAGTGGGCCGAGCAGGCCGTTCGCGAGGCGGTGAGCCTTTCCGCCGAAGAGGCGGTGAAACTCAAGGTGGTCGATGTGCTGGCGCAGGATGTGCCGGCGCTGCTGAAGAAAATAGACGGACGCAAGGTCACCGTGCAGGGGGTCGAGCGCACGCTCGCCACTGCGGATGCCGAGACGGTCGCACTCGATCCCGACTGGCGCAGCGAATTGCTGGCAGTCATCGCCAATCCCGGCATGGCGCTGATCCTGATGATGATCGGCATCTACGGTCTGATTTTCGAGTTTTCCAATCCCGGGTTCATCGGTCCGGGCGTCATCGGCGCGATCTGCCTGCTGCTGGCGGCGTTTGCGTTCCAGCTGCTGCCGATCAATTACACCGGGCTGGGGCTGATCCTGCTGGGCGTGGCTTTCATCATCGCGGAGGCATTTGTGCCGAGCTTCGGCATCCTCGGCATCGGCGGCGCGGCGGCG
The DNA here is from genome assembly GCA_041620115.1 of Burkholderiales bacterium. GTDB lineage: Bacteria > Pseudomonadota > Gammaproteobacteria > Burkholderiales > SG8-41. The sequence goes on from JBFKCU010000015.1 coordinate 9,176, forward strand.
CTGGTCATCGGCGCCATCGTGCTCTTCGATGGTGATATGTCGGGTTCCTACGCGCTGCCCGTGTCATTCATTGTTACTCTGGGGGTGGTGAGTTCCGGGCTGGTGTTCGCGACCGTGGCGCTGGCCCTGAAGGCACGCCGGCGTCCGGTGGTCAGCGGCAGTGAAGACATGATCGGCGCCCGCGGTACCGCGCTGGAGGATTTCGAGCATGAAGGCTGGGTGCGCGTGGCGGGGGAACGCTGGCGTGCGAGCAGCAGCAACCGGGTGCAGCGTGGACAGGCGCTGCGCGTCAAATCCAGGACGGGGCTGACACTGGTGGTCGAACCCGATAACCAAGGAGGTAACAACAGATGATCTGGGACATAGGCTACGCGGGACTGGCGGTGGTGCTGCTGATACTGGTGGCGTCGGCGCTGCGCATACTGCGCGAATACGAGCGCGGCGTGATCTTCATGCTGGGGCGGTTCTGGAAGGTGAAGGGGCCGGGGCTCATCGTGGTGATCCCGGGCATTCAGCAGATGGTGCGCGTTGATCTGCGCACCGTGGTGATGGACGTGCCCAGCCAGGACGTTATCTCGCGCGACAACGTGTCGGTGAAGGTAAACGCGGTGGTGTATTTCCGCGTCATGGATCCGGAGCGCGCCATCATCCAGGTCGAAAATTTCTTCGAGGCGACCAGCCAGCTCGCACAAACGACGCTGCGCGCGGTCTTGGGCAAGCATGAACTCGACGAGATGCTGGCCGAGCGCGACAAGCTCAATTCCGACATCCAGCAGAGCCTCGACGCGCAGACCGATGCCTGGGGCATCAAGGTGGCGACGGTCGAAATCAAGCACGTCGACATCGATCCGTCGATGGTGCGCGCCATCGCGCAGCAGGCGGAGGCGGAGCGTACGCGGCGCGCCAAGGTGATACACGCCGAAGGCGAACTGCAGGCGGCGGAGAAACTGCTGCAGGCGGCGCAGATGCTGTCGCGCCAGCCCGAAGCCATGCAGTTGCGCTATCTGCAGACGCTGGGTGCGATTGCCGGGGACAAGTCCTCGACCATCGTGTTCCCGGTACCTATTGATCTCCTGGGACCCATACTGGGACAGAACAAGAAGGCGCCTGCGCCGCCGGCTTGAGCTGTTTCGACAGCGCATTGCCGCAGCCGGGCCTGATCATTGATGTGGGTCAAAACGGAGCGCATCCGCAGGCATTACATTCGTGCTTATGAAATCCGCAGCGAAAACAGGAGATCGCGGCATGCGGGTGCTGAGATGCATGCTGGTGGTCTGGTGCGCAGTTACGGCAGCCATTGCGCATGCCGCGCCGGAGAACGTGATGACGCAGGGCGGCGTCACGTTTGTTTCCGGCGGCATCGGGCTCGATGCGAGGCAGCGCATGCAGGCGCTTGAACCGCAATTCAATGGCAAGCTGGTTTTCACGCTGACGGAAGGCAATTACCTGTCGGATGTGGATGTTTCGGTCAGAGACGCCGCGGGCAAGACACTGATCAAACATGTCGCCGATGGCCCGTTCATGCTGATAAGACTGCCCGCCGGCAAGTATTCGGTGACGGCGATTTATGACGGAAGAACGCAGGTGAGGCAGGTGCAGTTGCGTGATGGCCGGCTGCACACGGAGTACCTGCGTTGGGCCGGCAACCCGGAGACCGACTTCCCGCTGCCGCCGGAGCATCTGCGTGAGACGATGAAACAATAAGTACGTGGGAGCGCTTGTATCCGGCAGGGCGGACAGGCGGCGCGGTGACAGCCCCTTCAGCTGCAAACAATATCGGAGGAGTTAAATGGCGTATCAGGAGCCGCGTATGCATCGTGCGGTGTGGATTTCCGCGCTGTTGGCGTTGTATGTCCTGATCGCCCTGTTGCCGGTGGCGCTGGCCACCCTGCAGGGACTCCGGCCCCGTCCGTTCTGGGACGAGTTTTCGTCCGCCATCGCCATGGCCGGATTTGCGATGTTGCTGATGGAGTTTGTGATCTCCGGACGCTTTCGCGCCGTTTCAGGACCGATCGGCATCGATTCCAGCATGCGTTTTCACCAGCTGATCGCACGCGTACTGACCGTCATGCTGCTGGTCCATCCGATTCTCTACAGCCTGCCGATGAGCGCGCGCGGCCCGGCGAATCCGGACAGTGCGCTGTTCCTGGGGCTGACCCCGGCAGGCACGGTCAGCGGGCTGCTGGCCTGGGTAGGACTGGCTGGATTGACGGCGATCGCGATGCTGCGCGAAAAAATGGAAATCAATTACGAAATCTGGCGCCTCAGTCACGGGCTGGGGGCCGCGGCAATTGCGATTTTCGGACTGCATCACACAATGGATGTTGGCCGCTATGCCGCAGACCGGTATGCAACCGTCTACTGGATCATCGCCGTATTGATCGCGCTCGCCGCGCTGCTGGTGGTGTATGTCATCCGTCCGTTGCGCCAGAAATCCCGTCCTTATCGCGTGACGCAGGTGGCGCCCTGTGCCGAACGCACCTGGACGGTGCGTATCGAGCCCGATCATGAGCGGCCGCCATTCAAGTTTTCCGCCGGACAGTTTGCGTGGCTGAAATTCAACCAGGCGCTGTGGCGCATCACGGAGCATCCCTTTTCCATCAGCTCGAGTCCCGCACAACTGCCGGCGATCGAGTTCATGATCAAGGAGTCCGGGGATTTCACGCGGGAGATCGGCCGGCTCGCGCAGGGGACGGCGGCCTATGTCGACGGGCCGCACGGCAATTTCACGCTCGATGGCAGAAACGGCCAGGGCCTGGTGCTGATTGCCGGCGGCGTCGGTCTTGCACCGATCATCGGTATTCTGCGGCAACTGCGGGCCGATGGTGACCGACGCCCGGTGATCCTGATCTATGGCAATCGCATTGCAGAGCAGATTGCCTGCCGGGATGAGCTTGCAGCAATGCAGCAGGCGCTCGACCTCAGGGTGTTTTATGTGCTCGCGGAACCGGCGGCGGGGTGGGACGGACTCGTCGGACAACTCGATGCGCCCGTGCTGGAGCGATGTCTGCCGGACGCAGATCGCAAGCAGTGGCTGTACATGGTGTGTGGACCGACGGCGATGATCGACAGCGTGGAAGAAGTGCTCGGCCGTGCCGGTGTGCCGATCGCGCAAATTGTCGCCGAGCGTTTTCGCTATGACACGGGCAGAATGACGCCGCGCGAGAAACTCATGCTCGCGGTCTGTGCGGTGGTGACGCTGGCGGTCGTTGCCGCAGCGATTTCGTTCGCCTTGCGTTGAAAAACGATATGCCGGACAAGCCCGTTGTCGCCGGTGCTGCATCACTTCAATGGCATGCCAGTGGCCAGGCGGAGGTGTTGTCGACCCTGGGCGCGGCTCGTGATGGCCTTGCAGAAGCGGAGGCGGCGCTCCGGCGGCAGCAATACGGACCCAATGTGCTGCGGCCGCCGGGCCGGCGCGGCCCGCTCCTGCGGTTTCTGCTGCAATTCCACAATGTGCTGATTTACGTGCTGCTGGGTTCGTCGGTGGTGACCGCGTTACTGGGTCACTGGGTCGACACCGGCGTCATCATCGGCGTGGTGGTGATCAATGCCGTCATCGGCTTCATCCAGGAAGGCAAGGCCGAACGGGCGCTGGATGCCATCAGAAACATGCTTTCGCTCCATGCGATGGTCGTGCGCCAGGGAAAACGCAGCACGGTGCCTGCAGAAGAGCTGGTTCCGGGTGATGTGGTCGTTCTGACTTCGGGCGACAAGGTGCCTGCGGATTTACGGCTGATTGAACTGAAGACGCTGCGCATCGATGAGGCGGCGCTGACGGGGGAGTCGGTGCCGGTGGAGAAGTCGCTCGCCGCAGTCGCTGCCGCGGCACCGATCGGGGACCGCAGCTGCATGGCCTATTCCGGAACGCTGGTGACCTACGGTTACGGGCTGGGTGTGGTCGTCGCGACCGGGGATGCCACCGAGATCGGCCGCATCAGCGGCATGTTGCGCGAGGTGCAGGAGCTGGCCACGCCATTGATCCGCAAGATGAGCGTGTTCGCGCGCTGGCTGACGCTGGTCATACTCGGTGCGGCGGCGGTGATCTTCGCCTTCGGCATGCTGGTGCGCGATTATGCCGCCGACGAAATGTTTCTCGCCGTGGTGGGTCTGGCTGTTGCGGCCATCCCCGAGGGACTGCCTGCAATCATGACCATCACGCTGGCCGTGGGTGTGCAGCGCATGGCGCAGCGCAAGGCCATCATCCGGCGCCTTCCCGCGGTGGAGACGCTGGGTTCGGTCACCGTGATCTGCTCGGACAAGACCGGCACGCTGACCCGCAACGAGATGACGGTGCAAAGCGTGATCACCGCGGATGCGGCGTATGCCGTGAGCGGCGTGGGCTACGCACCGCAGGGCGGATTCGAGGTCGCCGGCGCTGCCGTGCAGGCCGACGACTGCGCGGATCTGACCGAACTCGCGCGCGCCAGCCTGCTGTGCAATGACGCGGCGTTGTCGGTGCGGGACAATGTCTGGCATCTCGAAGGTGATCCGACCGAGGGCGCGCTGCTGACACTCGCGCTCAAGGCCGGGCTGGAAATGGAGTTCGAGCGCAAGGCGGCGCCGCGCACCGATGCCATACCCTTCGAGTCCGAACACCGGTTCATGGCGACGCTGCATCACGATCACGCTGGACATGTGTATGCCTACGTCAAAGGCGCGCCCGAACGGGTGATCGAGATGTGCGCGCACGAACGCAGGGGCGGTACCGCGCGGCCGATTGATGTTCGTGCCTGGCATCGTCGTGTCGAACAGCTGGCAGAAGCCGGACAGCGCGTGCTGGCGCTGGCGTTGCGGCCGCTGGAGGGCCATGCGCAGGAGCTGACTTTTGGCGATGTCGAGCAGGGCCTGGTGCTGCTCGGCATCGTCGGCATCATCGATCCGCCGCGGAGCGAGGCGATCGCCGCAGTCGAGCGCTGCCGGGCCGCCGGCATACAGGTGAAGATGATCACCGGCGACCATGTGACGACAGGCCGCGCCATCGGGCGCGCGCTCGGCATCGGTGACGGCACCAACGCCGTGGGCGGACCGGATATCGAAAAACTGGATGCCATGGCGCTGCGGCGCGTGGTGACGGAAGCCGACGTGTTCGCGCGCGCCAGTCCGGAACACAAGCTGCGATTGGTGCAGGCGCTGCAGGCCGAGGGACACATCGTGGCCATGACCGGGGATGGCGTGAACGATGCGCCCGCGCTGAAGCGCGCGGATGTCGGCGTGGCCATGGGCATCAAGGGCACGGAGGCGGCTAAGGAGGCTGCTGAAATGGTGCTGGCCGATGACAACTTCGCTTCGATCGCGCATGCGGTGGAGGAGGGGCGCGCCGTTTACGATAACCTCAAGAAAGCCATACTGTTCATTCTGCCGACCAGCGGCGGGGAGGCGGGCGTGATCGTGCTGGCCATCCTGCTGGGCATGGCGATGCCGATCACGGCGGTGCAGATCCTGTGGGTCAACATGATTACGGCCGTCACCCTTTCGCTGGCCATTGCCTTTGAGCCGGCCGAGGCCGGCGTGATGCAGCGCCGGCCGCGGGATCCCGCCGAACCCCTGTTGTCAGGATTTCTCGTCTGGCGCATCGTTCTGGTTTCGGGATTGCTGGTGGCCGCCTGTTTCGGGCTCTTCCTGTGGGAACTGGAACGCGGCATGACGCTGGAGCAGGCGCGTACGGTTGCGGTGAACACGCTGGTGGTGGGCGAAATGGTCTATCTGTTCAACAGCCGCTATGTCTACGCGCCGGTGCTGTCCTGGCAGGGATTGTTCGGCAATCGCTATGTGCTGATGGTGATTGCGGTGCTGCTGCCCATGCAATTGCTGTTCAGTTATGCCGGTTTCATGCAGGTCTGGTTCGGCACGGGCGACATCGACGTTGCCGCGTGGCTGCGCATACTGCTGTGTGTGTCGCTGATTTTCCTGTTGGTCGAGGGCGAGAAATGGTTGCTGCGCAGACGACTGGGGCGGGTCTAGTGTTTATGATGGCGGAGGTGTTTGGCACGCACCGACAATGCACTGTTTGAATCAGATGGATTCCGCTTCGGGGCATGCGAGGCGACTCTGCCGATTCAAGGCGGGGTCCGTGAGTCACTGATCTCAGGAGAGAAGATGTCAGTAAAGCGGGGGCGCACACGCCGGAGCCACCTGGCATGCCGGGTGGTACGGAATTCACGGCCATGAGCATGGGCATTTCAGCGAAAGCGGTGGCTGGTGCCCTGTTTGGCCGCGCTGCCTTTCTGGCAGGAGTCTGGTGGATTCTGGCGGAAGGTGCGCCGTCGTGGGCTTTCGGTATGCTGGTGATCCTGTTCGCGCTCGGCGCGAGTCTGTTGATTGCGCCGCCACATGGCCACCACATCCGGCTCGTGGGCCTTGTGCGCTTTGCAGTGTTCTTTCTCCGGGAATCGCTACGAGGCGGCGTCGATGTCGCATTGCGCGCCCTGCATCCGCGGCTGCCGCTCGCGCCGGCGCTGCTGGCTTACGACCTGAGGTTGGCGCCGGGGCCGGCGCGGATATTCATGGTCAATGTCGTGAGTTTGCTCCCCGGGACCTTGAGCGCCGACTTGTCTGAATCCGGTTTGTCAGTCCACGTCCTCGACCGGAATCTGCCGGTGCAACATCAGCTGCAGGCACTCGAGCAGCGGGTTGCAATGCTTTTCGGCGTTTCGCTGTCTCCCGGGAAGGGAGCACACCATGGCTGAATGGCTGTTCGCGCTGGCCTTATTGCTGCTGCTCAACGTGATTGCCGGTCTGGTGCGTATCGCGCGCGGCCCGACTCCGGCCGATCGCATTCTCGCCGCGCAGCTGTTCGGAACCACCGGCGTGGCGATCCTGCTGCTGCTTGCGCAGGCCCTTGATCGGCCGTCACTGCGTGATGTCGCGCTCGCGTTCGCCGTGCTCGCGGCGGTGACCGTGGTGGCTTTCGTGCAGCGCGCCTGGGTGCGACGCGGCAAAGGCGGACGATGACCCCGGTTGAAATCGTATCGCTAGTCGCGCTGGTGGCCGGCACGGCGTTTTTTGTTGCCGGCACGGTGGGATTGCTGCGCTTTCCCGATGTCTATACGCGGCTGCACGCGCTCACCAAGGCGGACAATCTCGGCCTGGGTCTCATCGTGCTCGGACTCGCGCTGCAGTCCTCGTCGTGGGCGGTCGCGCTGAAGCTCGTGCTGATCTGGCTGTTGGTACTCGCGGCCAGCGCAACCACCTCGCACCTCGTGGCACGCGCCGCGCTTCGCGCCGGCATACCGCCAGTTACCGGGCACAGTGGGGATCGCCGTGAACATTGACCTCATGTTTTTCGACGGCGTGCTTGCGCTGTCACTGGTCATACTGGCATGGCGCGCGCTAGCAAGCACCGATCTTTACAAGGCGGTGGTTCTTTTTGTCTCTTTCGGGCTGCTGCTCGCGCTTGCCTGGGTGCGGCTTGAGGCACCCGACATCGCGCTTGCCGAGGCTGCGATCGGGGCCGGCCTCACCGGCGCTCTTTTGCTCGACGCTGTGGGCCATTTGCAGGGCCGCAGGCGGTCTGTCGATGCAGCGCAGTCGTTGCGTGTCGTGATTCCCGTTCTGGCGTTCGGCCTCACCATGCTGCTCGTCTGGGCGATCGCTGATCTGCCGGCGACGTCATCACGCGTGCCGGCGCTCGTGGCCGCGCATCTGCAGGAGGGCGGCGTGGCGCACGAGGTGACCGCGGTGCTGCTCAACTTCCGCGGCTACGACACGCTGCTGGAGGTCAGTGTGTTGTTGATCGCGGTGCTGGGGGTGCTGGCGATGCAGTCCGCTGACGCCGCTGGCGGCGCGCCGCCGCCAGCCAGCGAGGTATTGCGTGCATTCACGAATTTCCTGGTGCCGCTGATGGTGCTGATCGCCGGATACCTGCTTTGGGCCGGCGCACACCATGCCGGGGGTGCCTTTCAGGCCGGGGCGGTGCTGGCTGCGGCGGGCGTGCTGCTGCGCCTTGCGGGCCGACTGCCGCTGATGCTGCCGCCTTCCTTCAGGTTGCGTAGCGGAGTGCTGGCCGGCTTCGCCGTGTTTCTCGTCATCGCGGTTGGCGTGACTGTAGACGGGCATGCACTGCTCGAGTATCCGGCGGAACAGGCCGGCTGGCTGATTCTGTTGATCGAGGCAACGTTGACCGTCTCGATCGGCCTGATTCTGCTCCTTCTGTTCGTGGGCGCTCCGGGATCTGCAGGGACGACTGACAATGGGGGCAAGCAAGAGTGAGCACGGGCCTGATTTATGCC
>JBFKCU010000016.1:0-17277 GCA_041620115.1 Burkholderiales bacterium
GAATGACGTATAGAGCACGTTATCCCCCGCAGCCGCGGCCGGATAAGGATTATTCCAGGGCGATTCACCGCAGCCTGCGGTGAACACCAGGATGAGCAGTGCAATACCGTGCCTGTAGGGAAACATCGCGCGTCAGTGTAGCCGATATTGGACCCGCGTCTTCTGGTTATAATCGGCTGCTGACTGCCCCGCATCACCATGAAACAGGGAGAACCATGGCGTTCCTGCAAGACAAGAAAATCCTGATTACCGGCCTGTTGTCGAACCGGTCCATCGCCTACGGCGTCGCAAAAGCCGCACACCGCGAGGGTGCCCGGCTTGCGTTCACCTACCAGGGCGAGGACATCAAGGACCGTGTCGTCAAGCTCGCAGCGGAATTCGGCACCGTGCCGGTATTGCCCTGCGATGTATCCAAGGATGACCAGATCGCTGCGCTGTTTGCCGGACTGCAGGGGGAATGGGGCAGCCTCGACGGCCTGCTGCATTCAATCGCCTTTGCGCCGCGTGAGGCGCTGAAAGGGGAATTTCTCGACGGCTTGACGCGCGAAGCGTTCGCGACCGCGCACGACATCAGCAGCTACAGTTTCGCGGCACTGGCCAAAGGTGCAGCGCCACTGATGGCGGGCCGGGCCGGCGCCATGCTCACGCTGACTTACCTCGGCGCGGTACGCACGGTGCCCAACTACAACCTGATGGGCCTGGCCAAGGCCAGCCTCGAGGCCTGTGTACGCTACACCGCCACCAACCTGGGCCCGCAGGGAATCCGCGTCAACGGCATCTCCGCCGGCCCGATCAAGACGCTGGCGGCCGCCGGCATCGGCGGTTTCGGCAAGATTCTGAAATTCGTCGAAGACAATGCGCCGTTGCGGCGCAACGTCACCATCGAAGATGTCGGCAATGCGGCCGCATTCCTGCTGTCGGACCTGGCCGCGGGGATCACCGGCGAGATCACCTACGTCGATTGCGGCTTCAGCACCGTCGTCGGCGGGATGCGCGGAGAATAACCTCCCGCCCGACTGTGCCGGTGCCGCACGCCAGAGGCGGACCCGTTACTTCCGCTCGATGGCCTCGCGACGGATCTGCACTTCGGTTTTCTGCTTCAGGCTGGCGAGGTAGGCGGCCAGTTCCGCCTGGCCGGCGACCTGACGCAGTGTCTGGGCGATGGCGTTCTGCTTGTCTTTCGCATCAGCTGCCACTTCCTGCACTTTGCTCACGCGGACCAGCGTGTAACCACCACCGGCTTCAACACCCGAATAAACCGGCAGCTTGCCGCTGACGTCCGCCTTGAAAGCCTGGCGCAGCGCTTCCGCGGGCACCCCCTTGGCGTCGCCGCGGCTCGCCAGCACGGGCGCACTCCAGGCGACCTCGGCGGTCTTGCCCTCCTTCAATGCCGTCAGGCGCGCGCGGCCTTCCTGCGCCGCGAGCTGCGCCGCCTGCTGCAGAGTGAGCTTTTTCACCAGCGCGCCGCTGATCTCATCAAAGGGCTGAACCGTCGCCGGTTTATGCTCGATCACCCGCGCCCCCATCAACACGCCGGGCGCCACCTCCACCACCTCGCTGTTGCGCTTGTTCTTCAGGACGTCATCGGAAAACACGGCCTGCAGCAGCTTGGGGTTACCCAGCAGCGCGTTGTCCGAACCGGCCCGCGAGATCCAGCCGCTTTTCTGGGGCGTCGCCCTGATGAGATCGGCCGCCGGCTTCAGGCTCTCGGACTGCTCGAACAGCGTATTGCTGAACGCATCCGCCAGTTCGGCGTACTTGCGCCCGGCCAGCTGTTTTTTCAGTTCGGTCTCGATTTCAGCACGCGCTTCCTCGAACGATTTGGCCTTGCCGCTGCGAACCGCGTCAAGACGGATGATGTGGTAGCCGAATTCGGATTCAACGGGTGCTGAAATCTCCCCCGCCTGCATCGAAAACACCGCATCCTCGAACGGCTTCACCATCGAACCGCGTTCAAAGAAGCCGAGATCGCCGCCATTGGCCGCCGAACCGGGATCCTGGGAATTCTGCTTGGCCAGTGCGGCAAAATCCTTGGGCGATTTCTTCAGCTGCGCGTGCAGCGCATCAATCTTTTCCTTCGCTTTTTTCTTCGCTTCCGCACCGCCCGCGGCATCGGCAGTAATCAGGATATGACTGGCACGCCGTGCTTCCTTGATCGCGAAGCGCTTCACGTTCTCGTCATAGGCCTTGCGCACATCAGCGGCCGACGGCTGCATCTGCGCAACCAGGCTGTCCGCGCTCAGCGTCACAAATTCGATACGCACCTGTTCCGGCACCCGGAACTCGTCCTGGTGGCTGTCGTAGTATTTCTTTGCCGCATCCGCATCCAGCTTGACCTGGGCGACGAACCGGTCGGGTGAGAGCGTGTAATGGCTGACCTCACGCTGCTGTTCGGAAATGCGCAGCAGGTTGGCCGCCTCCGCCCGCGACACGAAGGCCGAGGCGGTATAGGGATGGATGACATGATCCGTGGTCAGATCCTGGCGCACACGCGCCTCGAACAGGAGCGGCGTCATCCCCTGCGCTTTGAGCAACTCTTCGTAGCGGGCATAGGAAAATTTTCCGTCTTCCCTGAAGGCGTCAACGCCGCTGACCAGCTGCTGCACCTGATTGTCAGTCACCACCAGGCCCAGACGCTGCGCACGGATCAGCAGCAGGCGCTGCTGCACCAGATTGTCGATCACAGAAAAGCGCAGTTCAGGACTGTCCATCAGCGACGGGTCAACGCGGCCGCCCGCCATCCGCTGCAGCATCTCCTGGCGTTCACGCAGAGCCAGGTTGAATTCGTTCTGGGTGATCTTGTAGTCGCCGATGGTGGCCAGGCTCTCGCCGCTGCCACCCCGCTGGAAATATGAATCAATGCCGAAAAAGGCAAATGGCGGGATGATTATCACAAAAATGGCAATCATCAGCTTCTTGCGGTGTTTCTCCAGGATTCCGTACATCGTTTTCTCTCCAACGCACGCGCCATTGCCGGCGCACATAAGAAAAAAGGCGAACCCGGTTCGCCTTTTCTACGGTAGCTGGCGGAGTGGACGGGACTCGAACCCGCGACCCCCGGCGTGACAGGCCGGTATTCTAACCAACTGAACTACCACTCCAGTAACCCTGATGCAGCAAAAACCTGGTGGGTGCTGACGGGATCGAACCGCCGACATTCGCCTTGTAAGGGCGACGCTCTACCAGCTGAGCTAAGCACCCGTACCTAACTGACCCACATTAGGCCTGCCCGAACAAAGGGGCGGATTTTAGCCTAACCCGCCGCTGATTTCCAGCGATTTGCCGCTTAATGCTTGATCGCGGCGGGCGCGGTGTTGTCGCCCGCGGGCGGCACCGGCAGTTTTGCCTCATCTGCGAGCGCCTCGGGCTTGCGTTCCAGCGCCAGTTCCAGCACCTGATCGATCCATTTGACCGGGTGGATGTCGAGGCGGTTCTTGACGTTGTCCGGTATCTCTTTGAGATCCTTGACGTTCTCCTCGGGGATCAACACCGTCTTGATACCGCCGCGATGTGCTGCCAGCAGTTTCTCCTTCAGGCCGCCGATCGGCAGGACCTCGCCGCGCAGCGTGATTTCACCCGTCATCGCCACGTCCGCACGCACCGGGATCCCGGTCAGTACCGACACCATGGCCGAGCAGATGCCGATCCCGGCGCTGGGACCGTCCTTGGGCGTCGCACCTTCGGGCAAGTGAATATGGATGTCATGCTTCTGGTAGAAGTCCGGGTGTATGCCCAGGCGCTGCGAACGCGCGCGCACCACTGACAGCGCGGCCTGCACCGACTCCTGCATGACCTCACCGAGCTTGCCGGTAGTGGTCATCTTGCCCTTGCCGGGCATGGTGGCCGCTTCGATCGACAGTAACTCGCCACCGACCTCGGTCCACGCCAGTCCGTTGACCTGGCCGATCTGGTTTTTCTTCTCGGCGATGCCGAAGGTATAACGGCGCACGCCGAGATATTTCTCCAGGTTGCGCGCGCTGACCGTAATCTTGCGGTCCTTGCCGGCACGCACCAGTTCCTTCACCACCTTGCGGCAGATCTTGGAAATCTCGCGATCGAGGCTACGCACACCGGCTTCCCGGGTGTAGTAGCGCACCATGTCGCGCAACGCGCTTTCGGAGACCACCAGTTCTTCCGCCTTCAGGCCGTGGTTCTGCATCGCCTTGCTCAGCAGATGATGCTGGGCGATGTGGATTTTCTCGTCCTCGGTGTAACCCGACAGCCGGATGACTTCCATCCGGTCGAGCAGCGCCGGCGGAATGTTCAGCGTATTCGCCGTTGCGACGAACATCACGTCCGACAGGTCATACTCGACCTCGGCATAGTGATCGACGAAGGTATGGTTCTGCTCGGGATCCAGCACCTCGAGCAGCGCGGACGCGGGATCACCGCGGAAATCCATCCCCATCTTGTCGACTTCGTCCAGCAGAAACAACGGGTTACGCACACCCACCTTGGCCATGTTCTGGAGGATCTTGCCGGGCATGGAACCGATGTAGGTGCGGCGATGGCCGCGGATTTCCGCCTCGTCGCGCACGCCGCCGAGCGACATGCGGATGAACTTGCGATTGGTCGCGCGCGCGATCGACTGGCCCAGCGAAGTCTTGCCCACGCCGGGAGCACCGACCAGGCACAGGATGGGCGCTTTCAGCTTGTCGACACGCTGCTGCACCGCCAGGTATTCGACAATGCGCTCCTTGACCTTCTCCAGACCATAGTGGTCCTCATCGAGAACCTTCTCGGCGACGTTGAGGTCCGCACTGATCTTGCTCTTCTTGCGCCAGGGCAGCGAAATCAGCACGTCGATGTAATTGCGTACCACCGTTGCCTCAGCCGACATCGGTGACATCAGCTTGAGCTTTTTCAGTTCCGCCTCGGCCTTCTTGCGCGCCTCCTTGGGCATGCGCGCAGCCTTGATGCGCTTCTCGACTTCGTCGATATCCGCACCCTCTTCGGTCTCGCCCAGTTCCTTCTGGATGGCCTTGACCTGTTCGTTCAGGTAATACTCGCGCTGGCTCTTTTCCATCTGGCGCTTGACGCGCCCGCGGATACGCTTCTCCACCTGCAGGATATCGAGTTCACCCTCGACGACCTTCAGCAGGTGATCAAGACGCTCTTTGATGCTGAGCATCTCCAGCACTTCCTGCTTCTGCTCAAGCTTGAGCGGCAGGTGTGCGGCAATCGTATCTGCCAGGCGTCCGGCCTCGTCGATGCCCGCCAGCGAAGTCAGAATCTCCGGCGGAATCTTCTTGTTCAGCTTCACGTACTGATCGAACTGCTGGATCATCGTGCGCCGCATCGCCTCGGTTTCATGATCCGCGGACTGGTCACCGGCGATGGGCGACACTTCGACCGTGAAATGGGTTTTGACGTCCTCGATGCGGTGGATGCGCGCGCGCTGGCTGCCTTCCACCAGCACTTTTACCGTGCCGTCGGGCAGTTTGAGCATCTGCAGGATGGTGGCAATGCTGCCGATGTCGTACAGATCTTCCGGCGCGGGTTCGTCCTTGGCCGCGGATTTCTGCGCCACCAGCACGATGCTTTTCCCCGCTTCCATCGCGGTTTCCAGCGCCTTGATCGACTTGGGTCGTCCCACGAACAGCGGAATGACCATGTGCGGAAACACCACCACATCCCTTAACGGGAGCAGGGGCATTTCCATCTTGCTGATTTCATTGGATGTTTGGTCATTCATTGGCGTCACCTGAGAGAGAGAACATGAAAGCAGCTTGGGGCATTAAAGAACAAATCAAGCTTGGGCTGCAAATGCGGCAGGGCCGGCGCAGCGAAAACACCCGCTGCACCCGCACGCTGCCGGTCACCGGGCGTCGGCGCCCGCACCCCGTCAGACGTTCGATCCGGCAACTTTGGGCTGGTCCGAGTAGATCAGCAGTGGGGGCGCGTCGCTGGTGATGGTGCCTTCGTCAACGGCAACCTTGACCACGTTTTCCAGCGACGGCAGATCAAACATGGTGTTCAGCAGCGTGTGCTCCAGTATGGAACGCAAACCGCGCGCGCCGGTCTTGCGCGCCAGCGCCTTGCGCGCGATTGCGCGCAGTGCCGCTTCGCGCACTTCCAGTTCAACGCCTTCCATACTGAACATTTTCTGGAACTGCTTGATCAGCGCGTTCTTCGGCTGCGTCAGGATCTCGATCAATGCCGCTTCATCGAGCTCCGACAGCGTGGCCACCACCGGCAGCCGGCCGACAAACTCGGGGATCAGCCCGAATTTGATCAGGTCCTCGGGCTGCACGTCGCGCAGCACCATGGCGATATCCTTGCGGTTTTCCTTGCTGCTAACGTCGGCGCCGAAACCGATGCCGCTCTTTTCCGAGCGCGCACGGATGATTTTCTCGAGGCCGTCAAAGGCGCCGCCGCAAACGAACAGGATGTTGGTGGTATCGACCTGCACAAACTCCTGGTTCGGATGCTTGCGCCCGCCCTGCGGCGGCACCGAGGCAATCGTGCCTTCAATCAGTTTCAACAGCGCCTGCTGCACGCCCTCGCCCGACACGTCGCGGGTGATCGAAGGGTTGTCCGACTTGCGTGAAATCTTGTCGATCTCGTCGATGTAGACGATGCCGCGCTGCGCCTTTTCAACGTCGTAGTCGCATTTCTGCAGCAGCTTCTGGATGATGTTCTCGACATCCTCGCCGACATAACCGGCCTCGGTCAGCGTCGTCGCATCGGCCATCACGAACGGCACATTGAGCAGCCGCGCCAGCGTCTGTGCGAGCAGCGTCTTGCCCGAGCCGGTCGGCCCGACCAGCAGGATGTTGGATTTCGCCAGCTCGACTTCGTCGCTCTTCGAGACGTTGCGCAAACGCTTGTAATGATTGTAAACCGCCACCGACAGAATGCGTTTGGCCGTATCCTGCCCGATCACATACTGGTTGAGGATGTCGCGGATTTCATGCGGCACCGGCAGATCGGACTTCGTGCCCTTTCCCGCCTGGTCGCCCTGCGTTTCTTCGCGGATGATGTCGTTGCACAGCTCAATGCACTCGTCGCAGATGAACACCGACGGTCCCGCGATGAGCTTGCGCACTTCATGCTGGCTCTTGCCGCAGAACGAGCAGTAGAGCAGCTTTTCACCGCTGACTTTTTCCGTCATGCCTGCAACCCTTTATGCACTGATTAAACCGATGTTACCTTGTGACCGCCTGCCGCCGCAGAAATTCCGGCGGCGACGTCCGTTTTTCACCTCTGCCCCGCCCCGCACCGCCACCTATTTGGCCGCCGCCGCGGCTTCCGCCCGGCTGGTCAGCACCTTGTCCACCAGGCCGTAGTTTACCGCCTGTTCGCCGGAAAGGAAGTTATCACGATCCGTATCCCTTTCGACCACTTCGATTTTCTGCCCCGAATGCTTGGCCATGATCTCGTTGAGCCGGCCCTTAAGAAACAGAATCTCCTTGGCGTGGATCTCGATGTCGGACGCCTGGCCCTGGAATCCGCCCATCGGCTGATGAATCATCACCCGTGAATTCGGCAGGCAAAACCGCTTGCCCTTGGCTCCCGCCGCCAGCAGCAGCGCGCCCATGCTGGCCGCCTGCCCCACGCACAACGTGGACACGTCCGGCTTGATGAACTGCATGGTGTCGTAAATGGCCAGCCCGGCGGAAACCGAGCCGCCGGGTGAATTGATGTAAAAGGAGATGTCCTTGTCCGGATTCTCCGACTCGAGGAACAGCAACTGGGCGACGATGACATTGGCCGTGGACTCGTTCACCGGGCCCACCAGGAACACCACTCGCTCCTTCAGCAGGCGCGAATAGATGTCGTAGGCGCGCTCGCCGCGGCCGCTCTGCTCGATCACCATCGGGATCAAGCCCAGTCCCTGCGGCTCCATCATTGACTGCGGCTGCATCAAACGCGTCATTTGGCGTTCCCCATCAGTTCATCAAACGTTGTGGCCTTGTCTTCGACCTTCGCCGTCGCCAGCGCCCAGTTCACCACATTTTCCTCAAGCACCATGCCTTCGATGTCACGCAGGCGGTCCTGGGACTGGTAAAACCACTTCACCACTTCCTGCGGATGCTCATAACTTTGCGCCTGCTCTTCCACCGCGGCACGCACCTGGTCAGGCTTGGCCTGCAGGTTCTGCGTACGCACCACCTCAGCCAGGATCAGGCCGAGCATCACCCGACGCTGCGCCTGCTTCTCGAACATGTCCGCCGGCAGCGGCATGTCCTCGCGCACCGGGATGCCGCGCTGCGCCAGATCCTGCCGCGCCATGCCCTGCAAACGCTCGATTTCCATCTCGACCAGTGACTTCGGCACTTCGATTTTGGTCACCGACAGCAGCGCATCCATGACCTGCTCCTTGACCCGTGCTTTCAGCCGCGAATTGACCTCACGCTCGAGGTTGCCGCGGATTTCGGCCCGCATCTTTTCCTGATCGCCATCTTCCACGCCCAGGCTTTTTGCAAATTCAGCGTCAATCGGCGGCAGTTTCGGCGCAGCCACTTCCTTGACCGTCACTGCAAACGATGCCGTTTTTCCGGCCACTTCCTTGCCCGCGTAGTCATCGGGAAACTTCAATTCGAACGTCTTCTGGTCACCCGCCTTCATGCCCGGCAGCTGCTTCTCGAAATCCGGCAGAAAACGACCTTCGCCCAGCACCACGCTCTGGCCCTCGGCGGCGCCGCCGGCAAACTCGGTGCCGTCGATGGTGCCGCGGTAATCCATGGTCACGCGATCGCCGTTCTCCGCCGCACGATCCGCCACCTCGTAGCTCACACGCTGCTTGCGCATGATTTCCAGCGTCTTGTCGATATCGGCCGCTGCGACTTCCAGCGTCGGCCGGGTCACCGTGGACTTCGACACATCGCCAACCACCACCTCGGGATAAACCTCGAAGGTCGCGCTGTACTGGAAATCGCTGGCCCCTTCTGCCGGCGGCGCCGCATCGAACTTCGGATAACCCGCGACACGGAGATTCTGCTCCCGTACGGCGTCACCGAAGGTTTTCTGCAGGGTGTCGCCGAGCACTTCCTGGCGCACCTGCGGACCGTACTGCTGGGCCACCACTTTGAACGGCACCTTGCCCGGCCGGAAACCGGCCATTTTCACGGTACGCGTCAGTTTTTTCAGCCGTGACTCGACCTCGCCTTCGATTTCCGCCATCGGCACTGCAATGTTCAGTTTGCGCTGGAGGCTGTCCAGCGTTTCCAAGTTCGCTTGCATCAAAAATTCCCTGTTGAGTTAATCAGCTGCGGCCTGGTGCGAAAGGAGGGACTCGAACCCACACGCCTTTCGGCGCCAGAACCTAAATCTGGTGCGTCTACCAATTCCGCCACTTTCGCGCTGCAACATCGGTTTTCAGGTCCGCCGCGACCTTGACCGGCTACGTTGACGCCTTTTGCAACCTCTTGATTGTAATATAATCGCTGCTTTAGCGACATGGCCCCAGGCTGGCAATCCTCCTGGATGTATAAGCCAAGCCCTTGATGGCATTATCTTTTCGGGACCCCGTGGGCGTCGACCACTACGAAAACTTTCCGGTCGCCTCGATCCTGCTGCCGCCCCGCCTGCGGCGGCCTGTCGCCCTGATCTACCGGTTCGCACGGGAATCCGACGACTTCGCCGACGAGGGCGATGCCCCCGACGAGCAGCGACTCGCCCAGATTGCCGGCTTCAGCCGGGAACTGCAGCGCATAGAACGGGGCGAATCCCCCGGGATTCCGTGGTTTGCGGACCTTGCGCGCATCATCCGCGAACACCAGCTGCCGCTTGCCGCCTTCCACGATCTGCTGTCCGCCTTCGCCCAGGACGTCACCAAGAAACGCTATGCGGACTATGCCGAGGTGCTCGACTACTGCCATCGCTCGGCCGATCCGATCGGGCGGCTGTTGCTGGTGCTGTACGGCGCCGCCACCGATGAAAACCTGCGTTACTCCAATGCCATCTGCTCCAGCCTGCAACTGATCAATTTCTGGCAGGATGTGGCCATCGACTGGCAAAAGGATCGCGTCTATTTCCCGCAGGACGAGATGGCGCGTTTTGGCGTCACCGAACAGCAGATCGCCGATGGCGACACTGATGTTGCCTGGGAAAAGCTCATGAAGTTTCAAGTTGATCGCACGCGCACCTTGCTGCACTCGGGCAAACCGCTGGGCCGCATACTCAAAGGCCGCATCGGCCTGGAAATGCGCATGATCATTGCCGGCGGCGATCGCATCCTGACCAAAATCGCGGCGGTCGACGGTGATGTATTCCGCAGGCGCCCGGTATTGAAAAAACCGGACTGGATGCTGATGTTCGCGAAATCACTGGTCGGCGCCTGAATGACTGATCACCATCAATACTGCCAGGACAAGGCCGCCGCCAGCGGCTCGAGCTTTTATTACAGCTTCATGTTCCTGCCGGCTGAGCGCCGCCGCGCCATTACGGCGCTGTACGCTTATTGCCGCGAGGTGGATGACGTCGTTGACGAATGCACCGACCCCGGCGTCGCCCGCACCAAGCTCGCCTGGTGGCGCAACGAAGTGGCGCGACTGTATGCCGGCAATCCGCAGCATCCGGTAACCAGGGCGCTCGCCGACATCATCGGGCCATTCGACATTACCGAGGACCAGCTGATCATGGTCATCGAAGGCATGGCGATGGATCTCGAATACAACCGCTATCCCGACTTCGCCACGCTGCAGACCTACTGCCATCGCGTCGCCGGCGTCGTCGGCCTGATGTCAGCGCGCATTTTCGGTTATACCGATCCGCGCACGCTCGAATACGCCGCCGATCTGGGGCTGGCTTTCCAGTTGACCAACATCATCCGTGATGTGGGTGAAGATGCCCGCCGCAACCGCGTCTATCTGCCACTGGACGAACTCGCCGCAGCAGGCCTGGACCCCGCACAGATCGTTCATTGTCAGGACAGCGAAGCTTTCCACCAGCTGATGCTGCAGCAGGTGAACCGCGCCATCGCGACCTACGACCAGGCCTTCACCAAACTGCCGCCACAGGACCGCAAGGCGCAGATTCCCGGCATCATCATGGCAGCGATCTACCGCACGCTGCTCGAAGAAATCCGCGATGACGGCTGCCGCGTGCTGACGCACCGCACCTCACTGACGCCGGTGCGCAAGCTGTGGATCGCCTGGAAAACCTGGATCAAAGGCTAGAATCAAACATGGACCTGCAACTCAAGAACAAAACCGCACTGGTCACCGGCGCCAGCCAGGGCATCGGCCGCGCCATCGCCAAAGGCCTTGCTGCCGAAGGCGTGAGAATCTGCATCACCGCACGGCGTCGCGGACTGCTGGAGGCGCTGGCCGGTGAAATCACCGCCGCCGGCGGCATTGCCCCCATCATCGTCGAGATCGACATCATGCAGGACGGCGCGCCAAAGAAACTCGCCGACGCCGCACGCAAGGCACTGGGTCGCATCGACATCCTGATCAATAGCGCCGGCGGCAGCCGCCCGGCCATACCCATAGAGGCCCCCGACGAAGAATGGGACAGCGTGATGACCCTGAACTTCATCCGCGTGCGCCAGCTGACGCACGCGGTGCTGCCCGACATGGCCGCCCACAACTGGGGGCGCATCATCAACATTTCCGGCAAGTCCGAGCCCGACGCGCTGCTCGCCGCGACACCGGCCAAAGCGGCAATCCATGCGTGGTCCAAGGGCCTGTCGCGCGCCGTGGGCAAACACGGCATCACGGTGAACTGCATCCCGCCCGGCCGCATCATGAGCGAGCAGATCCTGCGCAAGTATTCGCCGGAATTTCGCGCCCGCCAGTCAGCCGAGGAAATCCCGGTAGGCCGCTACGGCGAGCCCGAAGAACTGGCCGCACTGGCGGTTTTTCTCGCTTCGCCCGTCGCCAGCTACATCACCGGCGCCGTGCTGCCGGTGGACGGCGGGTTGCGCCGCTACGCCTTTTGATGCCACCCTTGGGGCCATGATCGCGATCATTTTCGAGGTCTGGCCCGCCGCAGGCCGACGTCAGGAATACCTCGACCTCGCCGCCAGCCTGCGCCCGCTGCTGGAACAGGTGGACGGATTCATTTCGGTGGAGCGATTCGAGAGCCTGACCGAACCGGGCAAGATGCTGTCCTTGTCGGTGTTCCGCGATGAAGCCGCGGTGGCCCGCTGGCGCGCGCTGGAACAACACCGCACCGCCCAGACCAAAGGGCGCGGCGGCATTTTCCGCGACTACCGGCTGCGGGTCGCCGGCGTCATTCGCGATTACGGCATGCACGAGCGCGCACAGGCCCCCGGCGACAGCCGCGACCGGCACGGCGACTGACCCGACCGCCTCCGCCCGGCTGTTTGATGCGCCGCGGCAAACCCGGTCGTGCGCTTGGATCGCCGATCAATCCGCCCCACCCGCCAAACCCGCAGTATTCTCTGTCCACTTAATGGGCTGCTGTGCTACCTTTTGGACTTCGGTGGTGCGCATATTTGACAACGCAGTCTGATCCCCGGACTGACACCCGCTCGGCACGGCGTACCCCGGGACAAAAAAAGCCAGCGCCATATCAATGGCCTTATCGAGGAGAAACCGCATGAAACCGCATAAACTGGTGAGTGTCGCACTGTGTACCGTTGCCGCTGTTACCGTTGCAAGTCCTGCCGCGACGTTTGCGGCGGAAGCCTACCCGGAACGACCGATCCGGGTCATCGTGCCCTTCCCGCCCGGTGGCAGCAATGACGTCCTCAGCCGCTACATGGGCATCAAGCTCAGCGAGCGCATGGGGCAGCAGTTTGTCATCGACAATCGTGGTGGTGGTAGCGGAATCATCGGCGCCCAACTCGCAGCGGAATCGCCGGCCGATGGCTACACGCTGCTGTTCGTGTCGGTTTCCTGGATGCTCAACGCCGCGGTGCGTGAACTGCCCTACGACGTCGAAAAATCCTTTGATCCGATCTCACTGATGGCCTCAGCACCCAACTGCCTGGTAGTCAGTCCGAACGGCCCGTTCAAGACCGTCGCTGATCTGGTCGCCGCGGCCAAGGCCAAGCCCGGCGCCATCAGCTTTGCCTCCACCGGTACCGGCGGCATCAATCATTTCGGCGGCGAACTGTTCAAAACCGCCGCCGGAATCAACATGGTGCATGTGCCTTACAAGGGCGGCAATCCCGCGATGACCGATGTGATTGGCGGCAACATGCCGGTCATGTTCAGTTCGGTGACCCAAACCCTGCCGCATGTGCGCGCCGGACGGCTGAAACTGCTGGCGGTGGGCTCCAAGGAACGCAGCGAAGTCGTGCCGGATGTGCCGACGGTCGCCGAGTCGGGCTATCCCGGCTATGAAGTCACGATCTGGTGGGGCTATGCCGCACCCGCTGGGATGCCCAAGGACCGCATGGCACGCGTGCTGACGGAAATCAACTCGGTGCTCGACGAAGCCGAGACCAAGAAATGGCTGCTCAGCTACGCAGCGACGCCGATCAAGATCACCCAGCAGGCGTTCAGAAAACAGATCCACGACGAAATCGTCCAGTGGAAGAAGGTCGCGCAGGAAGCCAAAATCAGCCTGAAGTAAGCAACGTCATGACGACCAGCGGTGCCGCTGTCGCGGCATCGCCTCGACCGCCGACTGCTGGCCACCTACGGTCCAGCGCGAACGATGCGGCTGGCACGCTCGGCAATCATGATGGTCGGCGCGTTGGTGTTGCCCGAGGTGATGGTCGGCATGATCGAGGCATCGATCACGCGCAGTCCGGCGATGCCGCGCACGCGAAAATCCGTATCCACCACCGCCGTGGCATCGCCGGCACGTCCCATCTTGCAGGTGCCCACCGGATGGAAAATCGTCGTGCCGATCTGGCCGGCCGCGTACACCAGCTCTTCTTCAGTCTGATATTGGGGCCCCGGCACGAACTCCTCCGGCCGGTGCGGCTTGAGCGCCTCTGACTCGTTGACGATGCGCCGCGTGAGGCGGATCGAGTCCGCCGCCACCTTGCGGTCTTCATCGGTGGACAGGTAATTGGGTGCAATCGCCGGATGCGCGCGCGGATCATTCGACGTGATGCGCACATGACCGCGCGACGTGGGCCGCAGGTTGCAGACACTCGCAGTGAACGCCGGGAATTTGTGCGGCGGCACGCCGAAGCGATCGAGCGAAATCGGCTGCACGTGGTATTCAACGTTGGCGCTCGCCTGCGATGGATCCGATTTTGCGAACGCGCCCACCTGCGACGGCGGCATGGTCAGCGGCCCTGTGCGTTTGAACGCATACTCGAGACCCATCTTCGCCTTCGCCCACCACGAGTCGAGCATGGTGTTCAGCGTCAGCGCGTTGGTCACCTTGAACGCCAGCCGCAATTGCAGATGGTCCTGCAGGTTTTCACCGACCGGTAACTCATGCACCACCGGTATGCCGTGCTGTTGCAGCAGTGATGCCGGACCGATGCCCGAGAGCTGCAGGATCTGCGGGCTGCCGATCGCACCCGCCGACAGGATGGTCTCGCGGCGTGATGCGGCAAAACAGGCCTCGTTGCCCTGGTCAAACTCGACGCCGGTGACGCGCCGGCCGTCCAGACGCAGCTTTTTTACCAGCGCGCCGGTGATGATTTTCAGGTTGGGCCGCGATTTCGCCGGATCGAGGAAGGCCCGCGCCGCACTCCAGCGCCGGCCTTTTTTCTGCGTGACCTCGAAACGCGACACGCCCAGGTTGTCGCCGCGATTGAAATCGTCAGTGGCCGGGATACCGGCTTCCACCGCCGCGTCGCGGAAGGCCTCCATCAGATCCCATTTCACGCGCGGCGTCTCTACGCGCAACTCACCCGTCGCGCCGTGTTTCTCATCACCGCCGCGCCAGTGGTCTTCGACCGCCATGAACGTCGGCAGCACCTGCGACCACGCCCAGCCGCTGTCGCCCGTGATCTGCGCCCACTCGTCGTAATCGCGCGCCTGCCCGCGCAGATAAAGCATGGCATTGATCGACGACGAGCCGCCGATGACCTTGCCCCGCGGATAATTGATCACGCGGTTGTTCAATCCCGCTTCGGGCACGGTCTGGTAACACCAGTCCACGCGCGGATTGCCGATGCAATAGATGTAGCCCACGGGGATGTGGATCCAGTGCCAGTGGTCCTGCCCGCCGGCCTCCAGCAGCAGCACCGACACGTCAGGGTCCGCACTCAGCCGGTTCGCCAGCACGCAACCCGCGCTGCCGGCACCGACGATGACATAGTCAAAAGTGCCGCTGTCCCGTGGCATACAAAAATATCAATAAAATCAATTATTTATAATACTTTTACGCCTTGACCAGCTTCTGCACGTTCCAATTGAGTGTATCCGCGACATAGATGTTGTCCTGCGCATCGAGCGCGAGGTAATGCGCTTCGCCGTAGCAGTTGGGCCCCTTGCCCTGGCCACCGGTCGCGGCGAGCAGGTTGAGTTCCATGTCGAGCTTCATGATGCGGCCGGTGTGGCCGTGCGCCATCATGATGTGCTTGTTGTCACTGCACCACGCCAGCCCGCACGGCGTGCCCGGATGCTCCTTCTCGCGCAGGTATTTGCCGTCGGCATCGAACACCTGGATGCGCTGGTTGGAACGGTCGGCGATGTAGACCAGCCCCTTGCGATCGACGATCACCGCATGCGGCTGGTTGAACTCGCCCTGCCCTTTGCCCTCGCCGCCCCAGGTCGTCAGGAAATTGCCTTCCTTGTCGAACTTCAGCGCCCGTGACTCGCCCTTGCCGTGGCCCTGCGTGATATAGACCTCGCCCTTCGGCCCGAACGCGATGTCGTTGGGCTCGTTGAAACAGCGCAGGTGCCCGGCCTGGTGCCAGTCGGTGGCGCGGCCCTTCACGCCCAGCACCATCAGGATGCGCCCTTCGGCATTCATTTTCACGACGATGTGCGCGACGGTGTCGGTGACCCAGATGTTGCCTTCGGCATCCAGCCGCAGGCCGTGCGGATTGTCGAACACACCGCGGCCCAGCGAACGCAGGTACATGCCCTGCGGATTGAATTCCATCAGCGCATGCTCGCTGCGCGTAAAAATCAGGATGTTGCCGTTGGCGCGCACCGCAACGGCCGAACACGGCCCGGTGTTGACGCCCTCGGGCAGCGTGAAAATGTCCGGCACCACGCGGTAGCCGAGATCGGGAACATTCTGTGCGACGGGGATGGTGGCAGCCTGCGCCATGAGCCTCTCCAGGTGAATTGTTATGTTGAGCACCGCGTCTGCGCGCGGCCCCGGTGTTGCCCCGCAGGATACCGCGGAAACCGCGACGGCGCTCGCGCCCCGGCGGCGTCCAGGGCACGATCCGCCGCGGTTCCGCCCGTTGCTGATCACCGCGGGTTTTCGGCGCTAGAATGCACAAATCCCCACCCCCACACACAGGAGCCATCATGCACCCATCAACCGTCAGCAAGCGCACCGGATTTGGAATTGCCACCCTGCTCTGCGCCGGATTCATCGCCATGCCCGCCGCCGCGCAGAACATGAAACCCGGCCTGTGGGAAATCACCAACAAGATGGGCGGCGAACAGGGTGCCCAAATGGCCGAAATGCAGAAACAGATGGCCTCGATGCCGCCGGAACAGCGCAAGATGATGCAGGAGATGATGGCCAAACAGGGTGTCAACATGGCGCCCGGCGGTGGCGGCATGGCCGTCCGCGTCTGCATCACCAAGGAAATGGCCGCGCGCAACGAAGCACCCGCCGGCCAGCAGGGCGACTGCAAACAGGAACAGGTGAAACGCAGCGGCAACACCACCCGATTCAAATTCACCTGCACCAACCCGCCCGGCAGCGGCGAAGGCGAATACACCCTGCACAGCCCCGAGTCCTACTCGATGAAAATGAACATGACCGGCCAGTCCGCCAAAGGCCGGCCCGGCAACATGACCATGGACGCGCAGGGCAAGTTCATCTCGAGCGACTGCGGGAATGTGAAGCCGATAAAGGGCTAACTCGCGCACCTCAAACCGAAACTTGTCTCCGACCGCAATCCAGTCGTGGCAAATAACTGGAATATCCCGAACTGCCTTGAGCAAGAAGTAAGGGCGAGAGACAAAGCGTGTGTTTATTGCGGCGTCATTTTTACTCCAGCCAATATTTCACGTAAGTCCGCCGCTAGCTGGGAACACATTATTAACGATGCATCGATCGTCACCAGAAAAAATATCGCACTTTGCTGTTGCGGATGCAATTCGAGCAAGGGTCAAAAACCACTTTCCATCTGGCTTCAATCCAAATACTGTTTGGACCGCGGCATTAACTTTGAATCGGTTGCGCCAATAGTAAGAGAGGCGATCAAGGGTGGAGCGACGGATTAGTCTTGCAGCGTCCCAGCCTTACCCCTTCTGAGCCGCC
>JBFKCU010000017.1:0-17090 GCA_041620115.1 Burkholderiales bacterium
ATTCTTGCTGCCGCCGCGGCTGACTGGCAGCGGCGCCAACGCGTGTTCGTGGTGTTCGCCGGCTTTCCGCCGACCCTGCCGGCGTTTCCCGGAACATGAACCATAAGATCCCGGTTTCGGTTCTGATCGTCGTGCACACCGCTGATCTGCAGGTCCTGCTGCTCGAACGTGCGGACCGGCCGGGTTTCTGGCAGTCGGTCACGGGCAGCCAGGATCCGGGTGAGACGCTTGCGCAAACGGCGCAGAGAGAACTTGCCGAAGAGACGGGCATCGTCGCTGCGGCCGGCGAGCTCATAAACTGGAACCGACAGAATCGTTTCGAAATCTATCAACACTGGCGCCAGCGTTATGCGCCGGGGGTGACCCACAATACGGAACATGTTTTCGGTCTGACGTTGCCCGCGGAACGCAAAAGCAATATCGTCCTCGCACCGCGAGAGCATCTCGCGTGGATCTGGCTGCCCTGGCGTGAGGCGGCGGACCGGGTATTTTCCTGGAGCAATGCCGAGGCGATACGTGAATTGCCGCAACGCGTCGCCGGGTTCAACGGATAACCTTGCGCCAAGACGGGAATTTGCGGCTGGTTTTTCTGTCAAAATGCTGTAATGTAGAAATTTTCCCCGGGCCGGGGATGATCAGGAAAAGGGCCTGACCATGGAAACGCAGACGATTACTTTTGAAGGATTCAAGCCGCTGGCCGATGAAGCGTGCGAGGCACGTATCGTCGCTGCGCGCCGGAAGCTGGGCGACCGTGTCGTGCTGCTCGGCCACCACTATCAGCGCGCGGACGTCTACAAGCATGCTGATCTCACCGGAGATTCGCTGCAGCTGTCGAAGCTTGCGTCCAAGACCGATGCCGAATACATCGTGTTCTGCGGCGTGCACTTCATGGCCGAGGTGGCGGACATACTGTCCAAGCCTTCGCAGAAAGTGATCTTGCCCGATTTGAATGCCGGCTGCTCGATGGCGGACATGGCCAGCCTGAGCAAGGTCGAAAGGGCGTGGCGTGAGCTTTCCGAGGTGCTGAATCCGGACGAAACCGTAACGCCGGTCACGTACATCAATTCTGCCGCGGACTTGAAGGCATTCTGCGGTGAACATGGCGGTATCGTGTGTACTTCGTCCAATGCACGGGAGATTCTCGGCTGGGCGCTGAAGCGGCGCGAAAAAGTGCTGTTTTTCCCCGATCAGCATCTGGGTCGCTGGACCGGCTACCTGAAGGGCATTCCGCTGTCGGAAATGCTGGTTTGGGATCCGGATGAACCCATGGGCGGGCTGACCCCGCAGCAGATCAAGATGGCAAAGGTGTTGTTGTGGAAGGGCCATTGCTCGGTGCATCAGATGTTCCAGGCGCCGCACATTCTGCGCTGGCGGCAGCAGTATCCGGGCGGCATGGTGATCAGCCATCCGGAAGCCAATTTTGAGGTCTGCAAACTGTCCGATTACGTGGGCTCGACTGACTACATCATCAAGACCATTGCGGCGAGCGCACCTGGCTCGCGCTGGCTGGTGGGCACGGAACTCAACCTCGTGAACCGCATCGCAGAGGAGTTCAGCGCCCAGGGCAAGTCGGTGCAATTCATGGCGCCCACCGTATGCATGTGTTCGACGATGCAGCGCATCGATCCGCAGCATCTGGCATGGTCGCTGGAGAATCTGGTTGCAGGCAAGGTGGTCAACCAGATCAAGGTTCCCGCCTACGAGGCCGAACTGGCCCGCATCGCGCTGGATCGCATGCTTGCCGTCTCCTGAGCGTAGCGCGGACGGCACGCCGCGACGGCTGAGCGTCGCAACCTACAACATTCACAAGGGTTTCTCCTTTGCGCCGTTGCTGGCCCGGCGCCCGGTGTTGCATGCGCTGCGCGAGGAACTGCGCGTACTGAATCCGGACGTGGTGTTTCTGCAGGAGGTCGTGGGTGAGCATACGGTGCACGCGGCGCGCCATCATGACTGGCCGGCACAGTCACAGTACGAGTTTCTGGCAGACAGTCTTTGGCACAGTCATGCTTACGGCAAGAATGCCGTTTACGACGCAGGACATCACGGTAACGCCATGCTGTCGCGTTATCCGATCACCCGTTGGGACAATGAGGATGTTTCATCCCACCGCTTCGAGCGCCGGGGCCTGCTGCATTGCGAAATCGCCGTGCCGGGCTGGTCGGACGCACTGCATTGCGTATGCGTGCATCTGGCGCTGACCGCACGCGGTCGAGGGTTGCAACTGGCGCGTCTGCGACAACGTATCGAGCGCCTGGTGCCGCCCGAGGCACCGTTGATCGTCGCGGGCGATTTCAACGACTGGTACTGGCGCCACCGGGCGACGCATGAGCTGGCGCACCCGTTGAACATGCACGAAGTCTTCGAGCTTTTCCGCGGCGCTCCGGCGCGCAGTTATCCGGCGCTGCTGCCGGTGCTGCGACTCGACCGCATCTACGTGCGCGGGTTTTCGGTTTGTGACGCCCGCGTATATCACGGACGGCGTTGGGGGCGGGTTTCCGATCACGCACCGCTGACGGCCCAGCTCGAGCGCCGGCTGCCGTGACCAGTCGCATGGCTAGTAGCGATAACTGTAGTTCGGCTGTGAAGCCTGGCGGTCGGCGGCGGGAACACCGCCCGCATTTGCAGGCACGGCATCGCGCACGTTGCCGCCCATCATTGCTCCAGTCGGCGCGGGTGCGGTGGTGTTGCCATCGAGGGCGGTAATGCCCACGCGCAGCGTCGTACCCGGGTCGTAAGGCATGGTCGTCGTGATATCGCGACCGTTGTATTGATACACCACGGTGTAGCCACGCACGACCTCCCGCGTGATCTCCACGGTGCGGCAGCGCTGTGCCGCCGGTGCTGCCGCTGTCTGTCGATTGTCGATGCGGTCTCCGGCGACCGCACCTGCGATTGCGCCGGCACCGGCTGCAGCGGTGCGGCCGCTGCCTTTGCCAACCTGTGCGCCGAGCAATCCACCGGCTGCACCACCGACGACCGATCCGGTCATCGAGCGGTCACTGTCGGGATTGGCGACGCGGTCGCCGACGATGGTGCCGGCGATTGCGCCGGCCGCAGTCGCCGCGTCGCGGCCACTGCCGCGACCGACCGTGCTGCCGAGCAGCGCGCCGGCGACACCACCGATGATGGGGGCAATGACGCTGCGTTCGGCTTGCGGCGTACGTTGTGGCGGCGGGGCATCCGGCGCACATTCCTGGCGTGGTTCATACACACGCTCTACGATGGGAGTGGTCGAAACGACGCGCGCGGTGTCGGTGTAATCGGCCGCGTACGCGGGCAAGGCGATGAGCATTGCGGCGATAACGGACAGACGGGGGATCAACATTTCATTACTCCTGGATTGTGCTGGCGGATCACGGAATATCCCGTGCCGGATGCGATAATTAAAGCTCAGGGGCGGCGTTCGCGCTGCAAACGTTACATAAATTTACATGCCCGCCGCAAGCTCAGGCCCGTCACGGCGATCACACTATAAGCAATTGTTTTTATTGAATTAAATTCTAATGATTCTGATTATCCCTGATGACTGCTGAGGTCGCGCAAGCCGCCGGCCGGGCGAAGGCCGAACCGTCCAAATCGCGCCGCGACTGGCGCGTAGTGCCCATGCTGTTGCCGTACTTGTGGGAGTACAAATGGCGGGTGGTGGTCGCGCTGGTGTTTCTGGTCGCGGCCAAGCTCGCCAACGTCGGCGTGCCGCTGATCCTGAAAGACATCGTTGACGGGCTGGATTCGAAGCAGGCCGTGCTGGTGCTGCCGCTTGCGCTGCTGGTGGCCTACGGGGCGCTCAGGTTGTCCACGGTGCTGTTTGCCGAATTGCGCGATGTCGTATTTATTCCGGTGACACAACGGGCAACGCGGCGGATTGCGCTCGCGGTGTTCCGGCATCTGCATGCGCTGTCGCTGCGTTTTCACCTCGATCGCCAGACTGGTGGCATGTCGCGCGACATTGAGCGTGGCACCCGGGGCATATCCACGCTGCTGTCATTCATGCTGTTTTCAATTTTGCCGGTGGTGCTCGAATTCACGCTGGTTGCGGCGGTGCTGTATGCCAAGTTCGACTGGCGCTTCGTTGTTGTCACGTTTGCCGCGGTCGTGGTCTATATTGCATTCACGGTAGGTATCACGGAATGGCGTACGGCGATTCGCCGGCGCGCGAACGAACTCGATTCCAAAGCCAACACCCGCGCCGTTGACAGCCTGCTCAATTACGAGACGGTGAAGTATTTCAACAACGAGGATTTCGAGGCGCAGCGATATGACGATAGTCTGCGGCATTATGAGGTCATGGCGGTCCGAAACGAGGCGTCACTCGGTCTGCTCAATGTCGGCCAGGCCACGATCATTGCCGTGGCGGCCACTGCACTGATGATCCTCTGTGCGCAGGGAGTGGTTGCGCGTGAGCTGACGCTGGGCGATCTGGTGCTGGTCAACGGGCTGCTGATCCAGCTGTATATTCCGCTCAATTTTCTCGGCATGGCTTATCGCGAGATCAAGCAGGCGCTGATCGACATGGACCGTATGTTCGGCCTGATGGAGGAGCATCGCGAGGTCGATGACGCGCCGGATGCGCAGGATGTACCCGACGGTCCGGCGACCGTGCGCTTCGAAGCGGTTGATTTCGGCTATGATCCGCGGCGTCAGATCCTGCACGGGATGACATTCGAAATTCCGCCGGCGGCCAAGGTTGCCGTGGTCGGCGCCAGCGGTGCCGGGAAATCGACTCTGGCGCGGCTGCTTTACCGCTTTTATGACGTAACCGGCGGCAGGATACGGGTGAACGATGTCGATGTCCGCCAGTTGCGCCAGGCGAGCCTGCGTGGCGCAATCGCGATCGTGCCCCAGGACACCGTGCTGTTTAACGACACGATTTTCTACAACATCCAGTACGGGCGACCTGTTGCAACGCGGGACGAGGTGTTTGCGGCGGCGAAGGCTGCGCACATTCATGCGTTTGTCGAGGGTCTGCCCGACGGCTATGAAACCATGGTCGGTGAGCGCGGGCTGAAGCTCTCCGGCGGAGAGAAGCAGCGCGTGGCGATTGCCCGCGCGATCCTGAAGAATCCGCGCATCATGATTTTTGACGAGGCCACATCGGCGCTCGATTCGCGCACCGAACAGGCGATTCAGAAGGAACTCAATGCAATCGCAAGAGGCCGCACCACGCTGGTGATTGCCCACCGACTCTCCACGGTCATGGATGCGGACGAGATCCTGGTGCTCGATCAGGGGCGTGTCGTCGAGCGCGGACGTCACGGCGAGTTGCTGCAAAGTGGCGGTGCCTATGCCCAGATGTGGGCATTGCAGCAGCAGGAGGATGCGGAGCGTCGTGCCGCGAAGGCGGCGTTGCAGGCGGGGGCAGCCGGGATCAGCGGTTGACCGGGAACGCAACCACCATGCGCGTGCCGCGGCCGCTGCTGCCGGTGTGCACGGCTACCGTTGCCTGGTGACCCTGGGCGATTTCGCGGACGATGGCCAATCCCAGGCCGCAGCCGTCGGGCTTGCTCTCGGGCGAGCGGTAAAATCGCTCGAAGATTTTTTCCCGTTCATCCGTTGCGATGCCCGCACCGTTGTCCTCAACCTCCATCAACGCCAAATCACCCTGTCGCCGGGTGCGTACCGTGACATGTCCGTCCGGCGGTGTGTAATTGAGAGAATTGTCGATCAGATTGTTCAGCATTTCGCGGATCAAGAACGGGTCGGCGCTGATTTCAACCGGTTCGGAAGTATCGTCGAGGCCAAGATCGATCCGTCGCGACAGCGCCCGCGGCACCCACTCGCGGGTAACTTCGCTTGCCAGAGCCTTCAGCTCGACCGGCTGCCGCATCACGCTGCGATGTGATCCGGGTTCTGCACGCGCCATCGTCAAAAGCTGATTGACCAGTCGTGCCGCGTGATCAGCCGCCATATGCAGGTGCTGCAATGTAACCTTGGCCTCTTCATCGTGCACCTGCCGTGTTGCCAGCTCCGCCTGGGTTTTGAGCGCCGCCACCGGGGTGCGCAACTGGTGTGCGGCATCGGCGATGAAACGTTGCTGCGCCGCCAGCGCCGCGTTCAGCCGCGACAGCAGGTCGTTCATCGCGTGTATAAGCGGCCGGACTTCCACGGGTGCTGCGGTGTCCGTGATCGGGCTCAGGTCCACATGCGAGCGGTTTTCGATCTCCATGCGGATGGAGGTCAGCGCCCGCAGTCCCAGGCCCACCCCGAACCAGACGGCCAGCGTGGCGATCAGCACCAGTATCGCCTGCGGCACCATCATGCGCAGCATGATCTGCCGGGCCGAGTCGTCGCGCAGCGTGGACCATTCGGCAACCTGGATCAGGATCGCGCCTCTTCCCGAACCGGGGCGTATCGGCACCCGCACCGCAACGGCCCTGATCGGCCTGTCGCGGTATACCGCGTCGTAATAGGTGACCCTTTCCGATTGCGCATCCCCCGGCGCGCCGGGCAAATCAGGATCACCGGTGATGTATTCGCCGTTGGAACTGTTGACGCGATAGTAGAGGCGGCCCTGCTGGCCGGAAATCAGCATGTCGATCACCGTCGGCGGCAGATCAATATAGGTGCGGTCGCCGGCTTCGCGCACGTTGCGACCGAGATCAAGCGCGGTGTCGAGCAGGGCACGGTCGTAATTGAGGTTGACGAAACCCTTGGCAACTTCGTGATCGACCAGAGTACTGATGACCCACAAGGCCAGCAGCGGACCGCTGACCCACAGCAACAGCCGACTGCGCAGCGTGCGCAGTTTAGTCATGCGCGGCCTTCTCCAGCAGATAGCCCAGACCGCGGACGGTGCGCACATTGACGCCGGCGGGTTCGAGTTTCTTGCGTAACCGGTGTACGTAAACCTCAATGGCGTTTGCACCGACTTCCTCGCCCCAGCCATAGAGCTGCTCGGCCAGCTGTTCCTTGCTGACCACGCGACCGGCGCGGAGCATCAGCACTTCAAGCACGCCCAGTTCACGTGCGGACAGGTCCAGCGGGGCGCCCTTGATCGTGGCGCGGCGTCCCGCCGTGTCGAGCGCCAGGTCACCGTGCGTGAGATCGGCGCCACCCCCCGACTGGCCGCGGCGGATCAGCGCGCGCACGCGTGCTTCCAGTTCAGGCAGATCGTAAGGTTTAGTCAGGTAATCGTCGGCGCCCAGATCCAATCCCTTGACACGGTCCTCGAGCGCATCACGCGCGGTCAGCATCAGCACAGGCGTCTTGGACCCCTTGCGCCGCATGCGGCGCAGCACCTCATAGCCGTCCAGCTTGGGCAGGCCGATATCCAGAATCACTGCGTCGTAGTGCTGCGTGGCCAGCATGTGGTCGGCCTGTTCGCCGGTGTCGGCGAGATCCACTGCGTAATCCGCGCCCTTGAGCGCGGTCACGAGGCCGGCGGCGAGGATTGGGTGGTCTTCAACAATGAGCAGGCGCATGGCAGCAGGGCATTCTGTTCCGGTAAGGCGCGAGGATAAAGCGCACATGATACTGGGGATGCCGCCGGCGCGGCCGGCCGAATAAAGTCGACGGCCCCGTCGTTTGTAAGTTTGATGTAAGTCGGGGCAGCTATGGTGCGAGCTAGTTTTCCTCCTCGGAGGCCCATTGAATGTAATGCCCTGTGCTGAGCGGGTCATTGCAGGGCCTCTTTAAGCTCCGCCAGGACAACCCACATCGTCCTGCGCGGAGTTTTTTTTGCCCGGGGGACCCCGTCAGGCGGAATCGGAGCAATCCCCATTGCGCGAAAGCGACATTGTTGTGGATGATTGCCGTGTGCGGCCGCCAAATCAGTTGAAAAATGTGATGTAACATTGTATTTTGAAAGGAATTTCAAACAAGAACGACCGGGGAGTGACCATTCTGATTCGTTGGCTGACCATTGCGCTGATGGCCTTATTGGCGGCATCACCGGCGTTCGGCGAATCGCCGGAGCGCGGTGTGCGCAAACAACAGGCGGCCACCGCCTCGGAGCCGGCGCTCAAGTCGTCCGCTGCGCTGGTGATCGATCAGGATGGTGGCGGCACCCTGTACGCCAAGAATGTCGACGAGGTGGTGCCGATCGCTTCGATCACCAAGCTGATGACCGCGATGGTCGTGATCGATGCCGGTCTGCCGCTGGCCGAAAAAATCGTCATCAGCGAAGCCGACAAGGATCTGATCAAGGGAACGCGATCGCGATTGCGCATCGGTACCGCGCTGACCCGCCGGGAATTGCTGCAGCTCGCCCTGATGGCGTCGGAAAACCGCGCCGCGGAGGCGCTGACGCGGGTTTACCCGGGCGGTACCCGCGCATTTGTCGCGACCATGAACCAGAAAGCCATAGAACTCGGCATGTGGCGCACACGTTTTGTCGACGGCACGGGACTGTCCAGCGACAACGTGTCGACGGCGACGGACCTGACCAGGATGGTGGCCGCCGCACACGCCTATTCGCTGATCCGTGATTTCACCACGGATAAGGGGCTGGCGGTACGCCTCGCCAACGGGCAGGTCATGAACTACAGCAATTCCAACCGGCTCGTCAGCAGCCCGGACTGGCACATCGGCGTGTCCAAGACCGGGTATATTTCCGAGGCCGGCCGCTGCCTGGTGATGCAGGCCAGGATTGCCGGCAAACCCGTCATCATCGTACTGCTCGATTCCTGGGGAAAGCTGACGCGCATCGGCGATGCCAACCGCATCAAGCGCTGGATGGAAACCCGCTTCGCCGCCAATACCTCGGGCTGAGTCCCGTGTACGCTGCCGCTGCCCGGCTGACTGCCGGATGAAGTCTCTTCCTGCGACCGTTTCATTCGTCGATCTGCAGCCTCCGGTGAGCAGTTTTCTGGGTGACGTGCTGGCGGGCATGGGTCGGTTGCCAAAGTCGCTGTCGCCGAAGTATTTCTATGACGACCGTGGTTCGCAGCTTTTCGAGGCGATCTGCGAATTGCCCGAGTACTACCCGACGCGCACCGAAATGGCGCTGATGCGCGACCATGTCGCCGAAATGGCGACCGAACTCGGTGACGATTGCCTGCTGATCGAATTCGGCAGCGGGGCCGGCGTCAAGACGGAGGCCTTGCTGCGCGCGCTCAAGCCGGTCGCCTATGTCCCCGTCGAGATTGCGGCCGGTGCATTGCATGGGTCGACGACGCGTCTGGCGGCGCAATTTCCCCAATTGCCGATCATTGCCGTCTGCGCGGATTACATGCGGCCGCTGCGTGTTCCGCAGCTCGCACGCCTGAAGGCATCGCAGCAGGTGATTTATTTTCCCGGCTCGACAGTCGGCAACCTGACGCCGGATGAAGCGAGGGAATTCCTCGCCGGGGCCCGCGTGCTCGCCGGGACCGGTGGTGCCATGCTGGTCGGCGTCGACCTGAAGAAGGATCCGGAGGTGCTGCATGCGGCTTACAACGATGCGCAGGGTGTGACCGCCGAGTTCAACCTGAATCTCCTGAGGCGCATCAACCGTGAACTGGCCGCCGACTTTGATCTGGCGTTGTTCCGTCACGTCGCCTTCTACAACGCCGCGGCAGGCCGGATCGAAATGCATCTCGAAAGCACGCAGGCGCAAACAGTCACCGTCAGCGGCAGGACTTTCACCTTCGGCGCCGGCGAACGCATGCATACCGAAAACTCCTACAAGTATTCGGTCGCTGAATTCCAGCGCCTGGCGCAGGCGGCGGGGTTCCGGCCGCACGCCGTCTGGACCGATGCCGACCGGTTTTTTTCCGTGCACCTGCTGCGCGCCTAACCGGGATTCCACAGTACGGAAATCCTGCGTACGATCCGGCGGCAAGTGCGGGAAATGCCCAGCGTAAAAAGCTGGTTTGAGTTTCCGCAATATGGAGTGAGTGGATTGCGCCGCGGCTGGCGGTGCTACCATCGGACGCAATCGTTGCGTGAGCCGCGGCAGCGCGCGACGCCTGCCGCATCGTGCACAAGTCGACCATGGCTATTTATCTCACCCTCGTCCTGATCGTTTTAACCCATATCGCTTTCAGCGGTAGCCGTGTCGTGGTGTCGCTGCTTGCCCTGGAATCCGGTGCAACACAGATGCAGGTCGGCATACTGATGGCGCTCTACGCCATATGCCCGATGCTGTTTGCGATTGCGATCGGCCGGCTCGCCGACCGGGTGGGTGCACGGCCGCCGATGCTGCTGGGTGCCGTCGGGGTCGGCATCGCGCTCGCGCTGTCGGCACTGTGGCCGTCGATGGCGATGCTGTATGTGTCGTCACTGCTGCTTGGCACCTCGTTTCATTTCTTTTTTGTCACGGTCACGGGAGTCGCCGGCGGTATCGGCGGCACGCAGCACCGTTCGCGCAATTACGCCCTCGTCAGCCTGGGGTTTTCGGGCGCCGGTTTCCTCGGGCCGCTGATTGCCGGATTCGCGATCGACTTCCTCAGCCACGTTGCCGCATTTGTGATCCTCGCGGGATTCACGGTGATTCCGGTGCTGATGCTGTGGCTTAAACCCGGGTTCCTGCCCGGTGCCGCATCGCTGCCGGGTGCAGTCCGCGTCGGCGGCGCCATGGACCTGTGGCGAGCCCCCCGGTTACGCAATACGTTTCTCGCCAGTGGCTTTATTTCAGCAGGCTGGGATCTTTTCAACTTTTACATGCCGGTGTACGGGCATGGTATCGGCCTTTCGGCGTCTGCGATCGGAATGATACTGGGCGCGTTTGCGCTGGCCACATTCGTCATCCGTGCGGTGCTGCCGTGGCTGCTGAAACGTTCCAGCGAGGCGCAGATACTCGTGTATGCGATTTTCATGTCGGCCTGCGCGTTCACGCTGTTTCCGCTGTTTCAGAACCCCTACACGCTCGGCGTGGTGTCGTTCCTGCTCGGACTGGGACTGGGCTGCGGCCAGCCGATGTCGATGTCATTGATCTATTCGCTGGCGCCGGCAGGGCGCGCGTCGGAAGCCGCCGGCCTGCGCGTCACGGTCAACAACGTGACCCACCTGGTGATCCCGCTGCTGTTCGGCAGCCTGGGGACCGCATTCGGCTATGCACCGGTGTGGCTGGGCAATTCACTGCTGCTGGGGGCGGGCGGCTGGCTGGTGCGCCGGTCGCGCTCATGAACGTCACGCGCAGCGTGCGTTAACGCACGATGATGGTCAGGTTGAAATCCCCGCGGAGCAGGCTGATCGCGTAACCCCGGTCAGAGCCGCGCAACAGTCCCTGGAATTCCGCCAGCGTCTGCACGCGCCGCCGGTTGACGGCGTAGATGATGTCGCCGGGGCGGAATCCCGCCTGCAACGCCGGGCTGCCGGGGTCGATTGCGGCCACCACCAGACCGCCGCCGCGGAGGCGCTCGGCCAGCGGGCTGCCGCGTTCGATTTCGACCACGCGCAGGCCCGGTAACTGCGCGACCGGGCGCGCGTCACCGCTGCCCGAGGTCTGCGGCGCGGCGATACGGGTGCGGATGCGTTGCTGCGCACCGTCGCGAATGATCTGCAGTTCGACGTCCTCGCCCACCGGCGTCAGGCCCAGGCGCGCGCGCAATTCACCGGAACTGCGGATTGGCCGGCCGTTGAGGGCGGTGACGACATCGCCCTGGCGCAGACCCGCGCGCTCCGCAGGTGAACCCGACTGCACGTCGGCGATCAGCGCGCCATCGAGTGACGGCAGGCGCAATTTGCGCTGCAACTCCGGCGGCACGTCGGCCATTTCGATGCCGAGCCGGCCGCGCCGCACTTCGCCGTAACGCACAATCTGCGCCATCACCGCGCTGGCCATGGCGGCGGGCACGGCAAAGCCGATGCCGACATTGCCGCCCGCGGGGCCGATGATCGCGGTGTTGATGCCGATGAGTTCTCCGCGCAGATTGACCAGCGCGCCGCCGGAATTGCCGGGATTGATCGAAGCGTCGGTCTGAATGAAATCCTCGTAACCCTCGACCGACAGACCGCTGCGACCGAGCGCGCTGACGATACCCGAGGTCACGGTCTGGCCGATGCCGAAAGGGTTGCCGATGGCAAGCACATGGTCGCCGACCTGCAGGGCGTCGGAGTCGCCAAACCGGAGTGCCGTCAGTCCGGGTGCGCTGATCTGCAGCACGGCGATATCGGTGCCCGGATCGGTGCCCACCAGCTTTGCCGGGAACTGGCGCCGGTCCTTGAGTGTGACGATGACCTGCTCGGCGTCCTTGATGACGTGGTTGTTGGTCAGTATCAGGCCGCGGGCGGCATCGACAATGACTCCGGAACCGGCGGCCTGTTCCCTGCGTTGCGGGCGGTCGGGCAGATTGAAAAAACGCCGGAAAAACGGGTCGCGGAACAGCGGGTTGTCTTCCATCGGCGCCGGTGTGATCACCGACACGTTGACCACCGCGGGCGTGACCTGGTTGACCAGTGGCGCGAGCGTGGGCAGCCCGCGCGCGTCGGCCATGGGCTGGGCCACTGCCGCCGGGATCAATGCGCCCGGCAGCAGCCACAGCAGCGCCAGGGTGGCTTTAAAAAAACGCCAGGAAAACAACGGTATGCGCATGAGCGTCGGCATAATCGACCATATGGTTGCTGCGGGCCGGATTTTCAAGCGCCTGCCGGAATTGCGGCAAGCGCACGATCGGGGCACCGGCCGCTATTTCAGGATCTTGAACAGATTGTTGAAGCTGTCCGTCCACAGCCGCAACCCGCGGATTTCGCCGATGTTCTGCGCTGCCTCCATGATGCGCGGCGCGGCGATGGCGGCGGCGCTGCGCGAGACCAGCACCCAGTCGGTCTTGGCCGAATCCGATGCGTCGTCCGGCTCGTCGCTGACCAGCACGGTATGCAGGCCGTACTCGTCGGCGATACGCTTGACCACCGGCGCCAGATTGAGGAAACGGTTGGTGACGTGGAAAGCAATGACGCCGTCGGCCTGCATGTTCTTCAGATAAATCCCCATGGCCTGATGCGTCATCAGGTGCGTAGGTATCGAATCGCTGGAAAAAGCATCGATGGCGAGCACGTCATAGCGCTGCGCCGGTTCGCGCTCCATGGTGAGGCGCGCGTCGCCGAGCAGTGTTTCAATCTTTGCCGCGCTCGATCCGAGAAACGTAAATTCCTTCTGTGCAACGTCGATGACCTGCGGATTGATCTCGTAGAAACGGTAGGTGTCGCCGGACCGTCCGTAGACGGCCAGCGTGCCTGCGCCCAGGCCGACCACGCCGACGCGGATGTCGCGCGTGCCATTGCGCTTGACGTCGATCAGGCGGCCGACGCCGGAGGACGGGCCGTAATAGGTGGTCGGTTCCATGCGCCGTTCCGGCGCGAGAAACTGCTCACCGTGCATGATCACGCCGTGCATCAGCCGGCGTGTGCCGTTGACGGTGGTTTCGTTGCCGAAATCCTTGACCCGCAGTGTGCCGTAGAAATTGCGTGCCATCACCCGGGCGTCATTGGACAGCATGTTGACGTAGGTATAGACATGAAATCCGGTGAAGCCCGCGGCAAGCAACGCCAGTGCCGGCACGATGAGTCTGGTGCGGCGCGCGACGTAGGCGGCGAGCAGTGCGGTGAACACCAGGCCGATACCGAACTCGTAGTACGTGTTGAACAGCTTGGGCGCGACAAATCCGACCAGCAGGCCGCCAATGGCGCCGCCCAGCGAGATCATCAGATAGTAACCGGTCAGGTAACGCGGCGCCGGTTTCAGCGCGGCGAGTTCGCCGTGGAAAAACATGCACATCACGAACAGGCCCACCGCGAACAGCGGAATGGCCTCCTTGATGTCCATGATGCCGCCGTCGGCATGCAGCGCCCAGGCCATCGCGCCGACCACGACCAGCAGCGGACCGAGGAAAATATGCCGCTGATACCAGTTACGGCCCTCGAAGCAGAGCACGAACGAGAGCAGGTACAGCGACAGCGGCAGGATCCACAGGAACGGCACCGAAGCGACGTCATGGGTGATGTGGTTGGTCACGGCAATCAGCATGAACGAGCCGAGCGCCGCCAGTGTCAGCCACAGCAGGTAATCCGCCATGCGCGGCGCGGGACCGTCGTCGGCGACGGCGGTGCCCGCCGGCATTGCCGCGTTCCGCGTGGCTGCGCGCAGACTGAATATTGCCGAGGCCGCACACAACACCGCAAACAGCGCATAACCCGCGCTCCAGGAGATCGATTGCTCGCGCGTGGTGATGTACGGCTCGACCACGAACGGATAGGCGACCAGTGCGATCAGTGATGCGCCGTTCGACAGCGCGAACAGGCGGTAGACATTGCGTGCAGCCGGGTAACTGCGCGCGAACCACGCCTGCAGCAGCGGCCCCGTAGTCGACAGCAGGAAGTAGGGCAGGCCGATCGTGGCCGTCAGCAGTCCGAGGATCAGCCACGTCGGGTCTTCGTCGCCCTCTGGCTTCCAGCCGCCGCCCGCGATGATGGGCAGGGACACCAGGCTGATGACCACCAGTGCGGCGTGCAGGATGACCTGTGGCCGCGGCTTGAGATAGCGGATGGTCCAGTCGGCGTAGGCATATCCGAACAGCAGCACCAGCTGGAAGAACATCAGGCAGGTGGTCCACACTGCCGCCGAACCGCCGAACCAGGGCAGGATCTGCTTGGCCATGATCGGCTGTACCAGGAACAGCAGGAACGCGCTCGCGAAAATCGTTAATGCGTAAAGAATCATGATAAGTTATTGATTTTAAACATTTATTTTAATCTGCTGATGCTGGTGCAGCTGCTGTCGCTGGGCATACAACGCCGCGCGCGGGCAAGCGATGACTTGGTTAAGCGACAGGACTCGATTATTGGGGCCATGGTGCTATCGCCACGGCCGGGCCGCGCGATTGTAACCGCAGCCGGCAGCCTGTGCGCGGGCGTAATGCCTGCGGCGCCGGAATCAGGCAGGCGCCCGGATCGGCGGGACTGCGGCGCCGCGAATTCAGTCGCCCTTGATGTCCGACTTTCTGATGACCTCGGCCCAGCGCGCAGCTTCGGCTTTGACGTGCGCGGCAAACTCGGCGGACGTGTTGCCGACCGGATCGGAGCCGTCTCCGGCCATGCGTGATTTGACCTCGGCGAGCTGCAGCGCGGCCGCGACTTCGCGTTGCAGCGTGTCAATGACGGGGCGCGGCGTGCCGGCGGGCGCGAACAACCCGTACCAGTTGATGACATCGAAATCATGCACGTTGGACTCCATCACCGTCGGTATTTCGGGCAGCACCGCAGCGCGCTGTGCGCTGCTGACCGCCAGCGCGCGCAGGCGGTTGTTGCGGATGTGCGGCAGCACCGAGATCACGCTGGGGAATGCGGCCTCGATGCGCCCGGAGAGCATGTCGGTGTAGGCGGCGCCCATGCCCTTGTAGGGGACGTGATTCATGCGCGCACCGGTGCGCACCTTGAACAGCTCGGTGGCGAGATGAATGATGCTGCCCTGTCCGGCGGAGGCGTAGTTGAGGCGGTCGGGATTCGCCTTGCTGAAGGCCACGAGTTCGGTGACTGTTTTCGCCGGGATTTTCGGATGCACGATCAGCACGTAGGGCTGGCGCGTGACCTGGGTGATGGCCGTGAAGTCGCGCAGCGGGACATAACGCGCCTTGTAGAGCAGCGGGTGGATCACCAGCGTGGTGCTGCCCATCATCAGCGTATGGCCGTCGCGCGGCGCCTCCTTGAGGATTTCCGCGCCGATGCTGCCGCCGCCGCCCGGCCGGTTGTCGACGACGACGTTCTGGTTCAAGCGCGCGGACAGCGGGGTCGCGACCGTGCGAGCGGTGGTGTCCATGCCGCCGCCGGCCGCCAGCGGGACAATGATGCGCACGGGTTTTTCCGGGTACGCTGCCACGGCGGACAGCGCGGTGGTGCACAGCACGATCATCAACAGGTTTCTCATGGCCGTCTCCTCACGATGGTGCTGATGTTGTTCATGCGCGATTTCAGGTGATGGTATTGATGGCCAGCGCGCGGCAGTCGGGCAGGGCTTCCAGTGCCGCCAGCTGCGCATGCAGTTCGTCCGCCCGTTCGTGCGCGCCGGCCATGCTCAGGAACTTGGTTTTGAGTTCCTCCGCCGACAGCGGTGACGCCGGCGTGCCCCTGAACTCTTCGGCGAAGCGTTCGAACCTCCGTCCGTCCTTCAGTTCGACGGCCACGCGCGTGGCCCAGGCGCCGCCGGGTTCGGTCTCCGCCATTTCGACCAGCTCGAGCTGCTGCGCGAGCGTGCGCACCCTGGTGTCCTTCAGCGCGGCCTCCGCGAACACCAGCGGATCGTTGGCGTCGTAATACAGGGCGATGGCGGCGCAGAACGGCACGCTGTACTGTGCGCCGGCCACGTCGCGCGGCTCGCGGATGTCATGGTGCGACAGAATCTTGTGCCGCGCGTGCAGGGTCAGTGCGGCCACGTCGTCACCGTCAAAGCCGTGTTCCGCGCGCAGTTCCTGCAGCGACTGCACGGGCGTGTGCGCCGTGATGTGGCAGGCGTAGCGCTTGAGGCAGGCGTGGACGATGTCGAAATGCGTGCCGAGGTCTTTGGTGAACTGCGATGCATCGCCGTCGCGTGCATAGGCCTGGAGATAACCGTATTGCCCTTCGAGCACCGTATCCGGGCCTTCATAGCCGTCGCGCGCCAGCAATGCGGCCACCACGCCGGCCTCGGCGGCGCGGCCCATGTGCAGGCGCTTGACCATCGCGCCGTTGCCGGCCTTGGCGAAGGCGAGCAGGCCGCCGCCCATGGAGCCGGCGATGCCCAATGCCCGGGTCAGCTGGTCTGCCGATAGCCCCAGCAGTTTGCCGGCGACGATGGCGGAGCCGTACGGGCCGTTAACCCCCGGCGCATGAAAGCCCAGGGATTCCGTAGTTTGTTTCGCCGCGAGGCCGATGCGGAACATGACTTCGGCGCCGGCGACGAAGGCGGTCAGCAGGTCGCGGCCGCCGGTTCCCCGGTCTTCGGCCACGGCCAGCGCCGCCGGCAACAGGATCGCCCCGGGATGCACGCCGGCGCTGGGCTTGCGCAGGCCGTCGAGTTCGAAGGCGTGGGCACAGACGCCGTTGGCGAGTGCTGCGGCCGGCGGTGACACTTTCAGTGCGGTGCCGATGACGCGACTGGCGCCGTTGCCGCCGCAATGCTGCGCGTGGCCGGCTACGATGCGGCTCCACGGCAGGCGCGATCCGAACAGCGCCGCCCCGGTGGTGTCGATGATGCACTGACG
>JBFKCU010000018.1:0-17010 GCA_041620115.1 Burkholderiales bacterium
ACATCGAAATCAAACCGGT
This sequence comes from Burkholderiales bacterium, assembly GCA_041620115.1. Lineage (GTDB taxonomy): Bacteria > Pseudomonadota > Gammaproteobacteria > Burkholderiales > SG8-41. Next base: position 20 of record JBFKCU010000018.1, read on the forward strand.
TTGCACCGAGCGGCGTGACTTTGACCGCAACCACATCGGGGTGCCGTTGCGCGCCGGCAGCATTTGACTGCGCTGCGGCATCCGGCATGGCGCAGGCAGGCATCATGATGGCAACGGTCAGCGTGCCGCCGGCAACAAAGCTCATCGCGGGACTCCGCTATTGCATCGACAGTCATTGTAGTCCGCGCATCCGTCACCGCGCACATGGTGCCCGCATCGACTGAGATCGCCCTGCATCCGGTCGGTTTCATGACTCAGGCTCTTCTTCCAATTCGTTTTCGAATTCTGCAGCGTTGAAGCTGTCTTATGCATTACAAGCCTTGCACGGAGGTCTGCCTATGCCGGACATTGCAGGAGTATTACTCGACATCGACGGCGTGCTGACCGTGTCCTGGCAACCCTTGCCGGGGGCAGTGGCAGCGATGACGGAACTGCGCAAGCTCGGTTTGCCGCTGCGGCTGCTCACCAACACGACATCCCGAACCCGGCAGTCCATTGCCGAAACGCTGACCAAAGCGGGTTTTGCCGTGGACGCCGCGGAAATACTGACGGCGCCGGCAGCCACTGCCGCATACCTGCAGCAGGCGCATGCAGGCGCGCGCTGCCACCTGCTGTGCAGCGGCGAAGTCACGGCCGATCTTGAAGGAATCACGCTGGCCGGGGCAGACGATCCTGCTGACGTGGTCATTATCGGTGGCGCCGGACCCGAGTTCAGCTTCGAGCGTTGCAATCACGTTTTCAAGCTGCTGTTGAATGGCGCGCAGCTGGTGGCCATGCACCGCAATCTGCTGTGGAAAACCGCTGACGGCATGTCGCTGGATGCCGGCGCCTATATCATCGGGCTGGAACAGGCGGCTGGCGTCGAGGCAGTCGTCGTCGGCAAACCGTCGCGCGCCTTCTACGCGGCGGCGCTGTCGCAGCTCGGCACCCGCGCCGCGCAAACGGTGATGGTCGGCGACGATCTGCAAGCGGACATCGGCGGCGCACAGGACGCGGGCATCCATGCGGCGCTGGTGCGCACCGGCAAATTCCGCCAGACTGATCTGGACCGCAGCAACGTGAAGCCGGACGCGGTGCTCGATTCGGTTGCCGATGTGGTGTCCTGGATCAGGACGAGTTGACCCCTATTCTTCCGGATAAGCGTCAAACGCAATCGCGTCTGCGTCGCAACCCACAACCTTGGCCATGTTGTGGAGAGTGTCTTCGGTAAGGGCAACCACGTCGTAGTCGGCTTCAATGCCCTTGGCGGCCAGAAAAGCCTTGGCCTTGGCATCGGACGTCCAGGTCACCACCAGATCGGGTTTGACGTTTGCGACGCTGCGACTGATCGGGAATCCATCGGATTTGCTGACGATTGCAAACATGCCTGGGACCTCCTTGCGCCAATTCTACCGAAGCCTGCATATTTTTCCATGACCGGCCCCTGGGCGCATCCGGCAGTATCAATTCTGCCGGTTCAGCAACGCCTTCAGGGTCATCAGGTATTGGGGGCTGGCTGATATCGAATTGTGATCGGCCCCCGGAATCAAGTGGTGGCTGGCGATCCCCGGAGCAAAGCGCGCGAGCAGCCGATCGGTGCTGTCGCGGGGGATGATCCGGTCATGTTCGGCCATCAGCACCAGAGTCGGCACACGGATCTGCGGCGCGTGACGCCAGGATTCGTACTTGTCGAGCAGCAGCCAGCTGACCGGCAGCCACGGAAACTGCTGTGAGGCAATGGATTCAATGCTGTCATAAGGCGTCACCAGGGCCAGACCGGCCACCGGACGCAAGCTCGCCAGGCGGATCGCCACGCCACTGCCCAGGCTACGGCCGATGACGATGACGCGGTCATGCGTCGTCTGGACCTTGTCGAATAGGGCCAGCGCATCCGCGTGCAAGGCGGCTTCCGACGGACTGCCCGAACTGCCGCCGTAGCCGCGATAGTGCAGCAAGTACAAGGCATGCTCGGGGAATGCACCGGAGAATTCCGGCAGATTCGCCGCAACGTCTTCCGCGTTGCCGCCGAAATAAAGCAGCGCGCTGCCTCCCGGCCTGGGCCTGACGGTCAGCTTCAGCTCCGCATCCGCCACGCGCAAGGTGTCCGTATCGGCCGCCTGCCGCGCCGTCGCGGGCGGCGGAAAATAAATCATCGAGCGCTGGCCGACGAAGAGCCACGCGCATAGGCCGGCATATGCAACCCCGGCCAGTGTGATCAGGCTCAGCATGCGGCGCATAAAATAGTTTTAAAAAACAACATGTTATATGTAACCCCTCGGGGAGCAGCAGACCTCGCCGGCGGCGCGATCTACGACGGCACGTACCAAGTGTCGCGTATCAGCCGCGCGTTGGCTACCACGCCGCCTGCAGCGCCGCCATCAACGCATCGCGCTCGCGCAAGAACTCGCGCTGGGGATCGGCGTTGAAATTCTTCAGGGAATTCTCCAGAACGGTGACGAGGCTGTCTCGGGGAATGTCCAGCGCGCTCAGCCTGGTCGGCATCCCCATGCCGGCAAAAACCTGCTCAACTGCGTCTGCCGCACGCTCATGTGGCGGTCGGTCGCCAGCGACGCCGAACGCCCGTGCGATCAACGCCATCGCATCCGCATCCCGCGCGCCGAAATGGCGGATTACGGTTGCAGTCAGCGCAGTATTGGCTTCACCCTGTCCGACATGGCCGTGCAGGTTGAACAGCGCGGTCGCCAACGCGTAAGTGACGCGCGCGGGCCAGTGTTTCTCGGTGAGCGTGCCACCGTCATCAGCATCGCGGTTCTGCAGGAAGGATGCGGCACACAGCTCGATGCGTGCGCCGGCATCCTGCGGATCAGCAACGCGGGCCACGGCATTGCGCGCGAGCCGAAACGCCTGCAACCGGTCGCCTTCGGACAGCGGACCCATGTCCGGTGCACCGAGGTTCATGATCGCGCGCCATAGCACTGATGCCGCGGTCGTTCGTGCCAGTGATGCCGGTGCCGTGAGCAGCGCCTCTTCATCCCAGAACAGCGCGACCGGGCGCGTTTTCGGGTCAAAAAACTCCATCCGGTTGGGTCGCGCGGGGTCTTTCACCGCGGAGCCGGCACGATTCTGCGCGGTGGTCGCCGCGGTCAGCACGTTGATGATCGGCAGCTTAGGGACCCGCAGTTTTGGACTGATCGCAGGTGCATTGTCGGGGTACTGTGTGATGAGTTGGGCTACCGGCGCGGTTTCTGCGAGCAGGATGGCAACCACGCGCGTCCCCTGAATTACGCTGCCGGCGCCAACGCCAATCAGCAGATCTGCGTCTGCCGCGCGTGCGGCGGCAGCGGCGGCCTGCACCGAGGCCAGCGTCGTGTCCTTGTCGATCTCGTCGTATCGACCGGCATATGCGGGGCCGAGAATTTTTGCAATGCGGTCAACCAGTCCGGTCTTGCGCGACACGCTGCGGCCGCAGACGATGAACGCTTTTTCTGCTCCGGCCCGCTTTATTTCCGCAGGCAGATTTTCCAGCGCATCGCGCCCGCTATAAAGCCGCAGCGGATATGCGACGGCACGGAACCGGTGCTGGTAGGTCATGCGTACTTGTCAGCGCCGCGCGGCCCTGAACCGTTCGAACGTCGCCAGTGCCGCCAGGGCCACACCGGCGTTGACCATTTCATCGTACACCGGCACGCCCAGCGCTACCGCCTTGTCGCGAAACTCGCGCTTGCGCGCTTCCAGCACGGGCTCGCCGTCGGAACGGAGCACCAGGATGAAATGCGCCTTGCCCGGGTGTTTCTGCTGCACCCGCATGGCCGCTGCCACGAGGTTGTCGAGAACCTCGGGTTTGGTGCGGCCGACAAAAGCCGACAGGTTTAAATGCATCACCAGCGCTTCTGGCTGCCCCTGGGCATAAATAATGTCGAGGATTTTCTCTGCGACACGGCCATCGTCCTGCTGCAGCGTGCCAACCGGACAATCCACCGGATTGGTGATACTGGTGCCCGGTGGCAGCTTGAGTTCAGCCAGTGCGGAAATCGTATTCTGTTCGAACGGCTTGACGTCGAGGTCGAGCCTGGCGTAACAGTCGGTCGCGAGTACGCTGGTGCCACCGCCGTTGCCGAACAACACCACCTGGTGCGTCGGCCGCTGCGGACGCGGCATCAGCGTCTGGAAAATCAGCAGCGTATCGATGAAATCATCCAGCGTATCGACCAGCATGCAGCCCGTCTGCCGCGCCAGCGCAACCCACACGCGATCGTCGCCGGCGAGCGAACCGGTGTGCGATGCGGCCGCGGCCAGACCCTGTTGCGTGCGCCCCCCCTTGAGGATGACCACGGGTTTGGCCGCCTTGGCGTGGCGCAGGATATCGAACAGCCGCCGGCCGTCCTTGGCGGTTTCAATGTACAGGCCGATCACCCGGGTCTGCGGATCGGCAATATAGAACTCGAGCAGATCCGACGGCGTCACGTCGGCACAGTTACCCACCGTGACCAGCCCGGAGAACTTGAGACCGCGCGACAGACCGCGGCGGATGATGTCCGTACCCAGACCCCCGCTTTGCGAAACGATGCCGACGGTGCCGACTTCCTTCGGCCCGATTTCGGTGAAGGTCACGCGACCGCGCGGCGTGTAAATACCCAGGCAATTGGGACCGAGCAGGCGCATGCCGCCGGCGCGTGCGGCGTCAGCCAGATCGGCCTGCAGGTTCTTGCCCTCTTCCACCTCCCCGAAACCGCTGGAGACCACCTGTGCGAACCGGACGTGTCCCTTGGCCGCCGACAGCATCGCCGGAATCTGGGCGCCTGACACGGCGATGTAGGCATAGTCCACGGGCTTGGGCGTGTCAGCGAGGCTCTTGTATGCCGTCAATCCGTCGATTTCCTTGGCGCCCGGATGGATCGGATAAATGTCGCCGGTAAATCCGAATTCGCGGATGCGGCGGATGAACACATTGGGCAACGCATTGCCCTTGGTCGAGGCGCCGACCACAGCCACGGTTTGCGGCGCGAACAGCGGCGTGAATTCTTCGATTACGGTCATGCTCATTTTCGTTTCAGCTCAGGATAAAGCGTGCGTCGACCGCGACAGCGGCAGTGTCGGAAACGATCAGCGGGTTGATGTCCGCCTCGCTGATGTCTGCGGCATGCTGCAACAGCAGGCCCTTTTCGCCGCCGACTTTCAGCAGCACGTCGACGATCGCGTCCAGCGCCGCCGGTTTGGTGCCGCGCGCCCCTTTCAGGACTGCGGCGCCCTTCAGTTCGGCAAGCATTTCCTCGGCGTCGATGCGACTGATCGGGCACAGCCGGAACGACACGTCCTTGAGGATCTCGACGAAAATGCCGCCCAGTCCCACCATCACCAGCGGACCGAATTGCGGATCGCGCAACCCGCCGATGACCAGTTCGTGTCCGGCTGGCGCCATTTCCTCGATCAGGAAACCATCGATGCGCGCGCCCTTGATTTTTGGCGCGTCCATCATGCCTTCGATCGCGGCCTTCACTTCGGCGGCCGACTGCAGATTGATTTTCACACCGCCAGCATCGCTCTTGTGCAGGATGTCGGGCGACATGACTTTGACCACCACCGGGGTCTTGAGTCCCTTCATCGTCGCGTCCACGTCCGCCGCGCTTTTGGCCACGCGCGACTGCGGCACGGCGATGCCGTAGGCGGACAGCAATTGCTTGCCGGCGCTTTCGTCCAGGGCGTTACGGCCGGCCGCGAGCGCCGCGGCAACCGGATTATCGGTGCTTTTGGTCATACTTTTCTGCCCGTGACTTCGCCGATGATGCCGGTGTGCACGCGCCCCGCGCGGAAGGGTTCCGAGCGCAGGATGTTGATCACGGCCGGGATGTTGTTTTTCAGCCCCTGGATCTCGAAGGCCTCCAGCGCAGTGATCAGCTGGTCAATCGCCGCCTCGCGCGTCGTACCACGCACAATGACCTTGGCGATCATCGGGTCGTAATGGGGCGTCACGTCGCGGCCTTCGGCATAACCGGTGTCGACGCGAATGCCTGCACCCTGTGGCGGCCGGAACACGCTTAGTTTGCCCGGCGACGGGAAAAAGTTTTTCGGATCTTCAGCATAAACTCGCGCCTGAATTGCATGCCCCTTGATTTCGGGCTTGTCGGGCAGGATGTCGGCCAGTTTTTCGCCGGCGGCCGAACGAATCTGCGCGCGCACCAGATCAACACCGGTGACCTCTTCCGTTACGCCATGCTCGACCTGCAACCGCGTGTTCATTTCAAGAAAGCTGAAGGTACCGTCGGCGCCAAGCAGCATTTCGACGGTGCCGATGTTGTCATAACCCATGCTGCGCATGATGCCGGCAATCTGGTCGGCGACGCCGACAGCCTTGTCGCGCGCAATCAGCGGGCCCGGCGCCTCTTCAATGACTTTCTGGTTGCGGCGCTGGGTTGAGCAGTCGCGCTCGAACAGATGCATCGCGCCGCCGTGCGCATCACCCAGCACCTGGAACTCGACGTGGCGCGGCCGTTCAATGAGCTTTTCCAGATACACCTCGGCGGTGCCGAACCCGCGACTCGCCATCGACCGGGAGCGCTCAACGGCGGTCCGCAGTTCCGCCTCGTCTTTCGCCGGCAGCATTCCAATACCGCCACCCCCGCCCGCCGGTTTGACCAGCACCGGGAAACCGATCCGGCGTGCCGCAGCGATAATCGCGTCATTGTCATCAGGCAACACTCCCGAGCCTTCGGACATCGGCATGCCATATTGCGCGGCGATGTCCCGGGCTCGGGTCTTGTGGCCCATCGCGTCTATCCATTGCGGTGACGGTCCGATGAAGCGCGAACCGGCATCGTTGACTTTCTGCGCAAACGCCGAATTCTCCGACAGGAAGCCGTAACCGGGATGCAGGCCGTCGGCTTTTGACTTGCGCAGCACGTCGATGATGGCATCCTGGTTGAGATAACTCTCGCGCGCCGGCGCAGGACCGATCGCGTACGTTTCGCCGGCCATCTCCAGATACGGCGCACCGGCATCGGCATCGGAGTACACAGCGACAGCCGGCACATTCATTGCGTTCAGCGCGCGCAGCACACGGGCGGCGACGGCACCACGATTGGCGACAAGTACTTTATTGAACATCAGATTCAGATTCCCGCAACAAAAACAAGAAAAGTGAAGCGTGCGGCACGACCGCTTGGGTGTTGGGCACTCGCCACACGCTTCAGAAAGAAATCAGTAGCTCGTCGGCCAGCTGCGCATCAGATGCTGTCCTACGCCCCTCGTCATGCGCAGCTTGTACACATCAAGCATGCGGATCAGGTAATCCCTCGTGTCCTGCGGCCTTATCACCGCCTGCGCGGCGTACACTGCGGCAAGACCCCAGACGTCGGCACCCTTGCGGATGTCCTCCAGCGCTTCTTCGTACCCCGGTTCGCCGACCCCGACCCCATGCACGATCTTGGTGGCGAAGTCGGGACTCATGAAACTCACTTCAGCCGTGGGCCAGGCGGCGACTTCGTCCGAGTGTCGCCCGCCGCCCATGCACACGTAGGCACGGCCGTAGCTCTTGCGCACGATCACCGTGAGATGCGGCACCGTGACCAGCGTCATCGCGTTCATGAAATTCATGATCTTGCCCGGCGCGCCGGCACGCTCGGCATCGGTGCCGATCTGGAACCCCGGGGTATCAACCAGCATCACGAACGGGATGTTGAACGAGTCACACAGCACGATGAAATCGACGATCTTGCGGCAGGCGTCGGCATCGAGCGCGCCACCGCGGTGCAGCGGATTGTTGGCAATGATGCCAACACTCTTGCCGCCGAGGCGGGCGAGGCCGGTCACCGCACTCTTGCCGAAACGCGGCTTCAGTTCCAGCAGCGAATCCTTGTCGACCAGACATTTGATGACCCGCTTCATGTCATAAACCTGCTTGCGGCTTTCCGGCAGCAGGTCGAACACCTTTCCCATGTCGGCGCCGGAACCCGCGGGCACCGCAGCGTCGGGGGGCGCTTCCCGATGGTGGCCGGGCATGTACGAGAGGAATTTCTTGATCTGATCGAACACCTCTTCTTCGGTATCGGCAACCTGATCGATCAGTCCGGTGGTTTCGGCATGCAGACGCCAGCCGCCGAGGTCGGCGGCATCGACTTTTTCGCCCAGCGCCATCGAGACCAGACGCGGACTGGACACAGCCATGATCGCGCTCTTGTGCATGATGGCGAAATCCGACTGGCACATCAGCCAGGTCGAAGAACCGAACGACGGCCCGAATGCCGCCGCCGCCATCGGAATTTCGCGCAGACGGCGAAACTGGGTATTGTCATTGCCCAGCAGCAGACCCATGCCGCGTGAACCCATCGCGTCAGGCAGGCGCGCGCCGGTGGATTCGCCGATCAGCACCAGCGGCATGCCGCGTTCGGTGGCCGCCCGTTTCATGTGCCCAATTTTTTTGCTGTTAGTCGCCGACGTCGAGGCGCCCTTGACCGTGAAGTCGTTGACCACGAGGCCGACATCGCGGCCATCGATGCGGGCAAAGCCGGCAAGTTTGCCGTCGGTCTGGGTTTCATCGGCCTGTTCCGGATAGACGCCGGACGAACCAAACAGCCCGGATTCTATGAACGATCCCTTGTCCGCCAGGTAGTCTATGCGTTCACGGGCGGTCCACATGCCCTGCGCTTTGCGCTTGGCATACTTTTCAGGGCCACCCCCGGCCAGCGCCTTGGCCCGGCGGGCTTCATACTCTTCCAGCAGTGCTTCGAAAGCCATAGTAAATATCCAATTAAATCAATGTCTTAAAAGTTATGGCCTGACGCCAGCGCGTTGTTTCGGTCCGAGCTGGCTGGCCAAACGTCCCTGCAGCGCATCGATGAACTGGCACAAATAAGGCCGCGTCTCGCGCGGATCGATCAGGTCTTCCACCGCAAAGGCCTCCGCGGTGCGGAACGGCGAAGCCAGCTGTTTCAGTTCGGCCTCGATTTCGCGTTCGCGCGCGGCCGGATCGGGCGCAGCCTCGATCTCGCGACGGTAGGCGGCCTTGACGCCACCTTCCACGGGCAGGGAACCCCACTCCGCAGACGGCCACGCAATCTTGAAATTGAGTCCGCCGCGATCAATGAAACCACCACCGGCGACACCGTAACATTTGCGCACGATGACCGAGAACATGGGGACGCGGGCCTGCAGTGCGATGTAGCGGGCGCGTACACCTTCGCGCAGGATCGCATCGGCCTCGGATTCGCGTCCGACCATCAGTCCGGGTATGTCGGCGAACAGGATGATCGGGATGTTGAACATGTCGCAGAGTTCGGTGAAATGCCCCTGCTTGCGCGCCGCCTTGTAATCCATAATGCCGCCGACCATCGGGTTGCTGGCGATGATGCCGACCACCTTGCCGTTCATACGCGCCAATGCAGTGATGATCGCGCGGCCGAAGGTCGGCTGGATTTCAAACAGCGAATCCCGGTCGACGATCATGCCAACCAGTTTTTTCATGTTGTAAGCTTGGCGGTTGGAGCGCGGCACGATGCTGGCCAGCGCATCCTCACAGCGGTCGACCGGATCGGTACACTGCAACTGCGGCGGCAGCTCCCACACGTTCTGCGGCATGTATGACAGGAATTTGCGGATCTGGTCAAAGCAATCCTCTTCGCTGTCGGCAACATTGTCGATGGTGCCCGCGGTATCAACCGCAACCTTGGTTCCGCCGAGCTCGTCCTTGTGCAGCTTTTCGCCGAATGCGCGCTCGACGACCGGCGGCCCTGCGGCGAAAATCTGCCCGGTGCCTTTAACCATAATCGACCAGTGCGCGAGTATTGCGCGCATCGACGGGCCACCCGCCGTGGTTCCCATCACCGCCGACACCACCGGTACGATCCCGAGCAGATCCACCGAACGCTCAACCCCATCCTGGCCGTAGCCCGGAACCACGGTGTAACCCTTGCGCTTGGCCGTGTTAACCGTGCCGCCGGTGCCATCGATCAGGTTCACCAGCGGGATACGGTATTCATGCGCAAGGTCCTCGATGAACCCCCCCTGGCCGCCCTTGCGGCGGTCGCTGCCGAAACCGGTGCCGGCGCGGATGGTGTAGTCCTCGCCGCCAATGGCAACCGGGCGATTGTTGATGCGCGCCAACCCCATCACGTATGGCGCCGGCTCGAAATCCGTCAGCCGGCCGTCCTCGCCATATTTGGCCTTGCCCGCCAATTTGCCGACTTCGCGGAACGAGCCGGCATCGGCAAGCCGGGCGATGCGTTCGCGCACAGTCAGCTTGCCCTGCGCATGGTGGCGTGCGACCGCGTCGCCACCACCACAGGCTTCAGCCATCAATCGCCGCTGGTGTAACTCGTCAATTTCTGGCAGCCAGGTCATTGCGGGTGCGATGATTTAATATCAATAAAAACAATCGGTTATATTGTCAGCGTAGACTCACTTCCGGTTACAGAGTGATCGCCTACTCTTCAATGATCGCAACGACCTGGCCCTCGGCCACGGGGTCTTTTTCCTTGACCAGGATCTCTTTGACCGTACCGCCGTCCTCGGTAATCACCGGGATCTCCATTTTCATCGACTCGATGACAATCAGAATGTCACCGCCCTCGACCTTGTCTCCGGGCTGAGCTTTGAGTTGCCAGACCGTGCCGGTGATTTCGGATTTGACTTCGATACGTGCCATGGTTTGGGCTCCTGAATTGGTCAAAAAAGACTTGCGCGATGCTAAGCTTGCGCCATATTGTTGTCAAGAAGATTGTTGACAATAATACAAACAGAACGTATCGTGACGCCCATGATGGCCACCACCCGAATTGCATCAAATACGACGCAAGCCGCCGACCTGCTGGCTCAACTCAGCGGAACGGCGCCGTTAACCCAGTCGCTGCCGGAACAGATCGCCGCCCGATTGTCGGAACGCATCGTGTCCGGCGCTTACTCGCCGGGCCAGCGCATCATGGAACAGACGGTCGCCGAAGAGTTTGAGGTGAGCCGGGGGCCGGTGCGCGAAGCGCTGCGGCTGCTGGAGAAAGAGGGGCTGGTCATCATCAACGCGCGCCGCGGTGCGCAGGTGACCAATCCCACAATCAGTGAAGTCAACGAGATTTTCGACATCCGCGCGATGTTGAACGGTTTGCGCGACCGCCTGGTTGCCGAAAGTCCGCAGCGAGCGCAACTGGTGCCGCTGCTGGAGCCGGAAATCATCAAGCTGGCCCAAACGGCAGATAACCCCGGCGCCGGCGACGAATACATTGAGATTGTGCTGCGCCTCAACCGTCTGCTGACCCAGGCCACGGGCAACCGCCGCCTGCAGGCGATTCTCGGTTCACTCGCAGTTCAGACCGTGCGTTATACGCGCCTCGGTCTGTCGACGCCGCAGAGGCGGCGGCAATCGGCGCAGAACTGGCAGCGCCTGTTGCGCGCCATCCGTGATGGCGACGGTGATACGGCGGAACGTATCGCGCGGCAACGTGTGATCGATTCGCGCGATGCCGCGGCGGAACACCTGCGCGCACAAGCCGTCAACACAGCCTAGTTCTTGGCGTGCGGCCGGTTGTGCCGACCGGTAGCCGCCCTTAAGATAACGCTCCCCTGCACGTCCACAGGACTGGAATCTCCACGATGACTGCATTACCCAAGCTGACTGATGCCACGCTGGCGCTCGACGGCCGCGTCGCCACGCTGACCTTCAACCGCGACGACGTGCGCAATGCGCTGACCAGCACTGAACTGGTGTCGGACATTGTCACCACGCTGCAATGGGCGAATAGCACGGTCGACGCGTCGGTGCTGATCATCACCGGCGCCGGCAGCGCATTCTCGGCCGGTGGCAACATCAAGACCATGGGCGAGCGCGCCAAGGCGCCCCCGCACGAACTGCAACGCAACTACCGTCTCGGCATCCAGCGCATTCCGCTGGCCATGCAGGACACCGACATTCCGGTCATCGCTGCGGTCAACGGCCCGGCGATCGGCGCGGGTTTCGACCTTGCCAACATGTGCGACATTCGCATCGGTTCGACCGATGCGCAGTTCGGCGAAACCTTCGTCAATCTCGGCATCATTCCCGGCGATGGCGGTGCATGGTTCCTCAGCCGCCTGCTCGGCTATCAGCGCGCCGCCGAGCTTACGCTGACCGGCCGCATCATCAAGGCCGATGAGGCCAAGGCACTGGGCATCCTGCTCGAACTCACCGCGCCGGAAGCGCTGATGCCCGCGGCAAGAAAAATGGCGGAGAAGATCGCAGCCAAGCCGCCGCAGGCGATCCGTTATGCCAAGCGCCTGCTGAAGCTCGCGCAGCGCCAGAATCTTGATGAGCATCTCGATGCCTGTTCGGCATTCCAGGCCCTCTGTCACAAAACCGAGGACCATCAGGAAGCGCTGCAGGCGTTTTTTGATAAACGCAGGGGCGAATTCAAGGGACGATGATGCCGGCCATTTCGCATCGTTCCGGTTACGCGTTGTTGCTGGCAGCCCTGATGGCGACACCGGCATTGGCACAACCGCAGAAATCACCACCTAGAGCGCAGGACGCTGCCTTCGTACCTCGCGACGAAGGCGCCGCCGACCAGTCCTGGACCAGGTTTCGCGACCAGTTATTGCACGCGGTGCAGCAGCGCGATAAGAAGTTCGTGCTCGGTATTGTGGATCGTGACGTACGCAACGGGTTTGAGCGGCCGCGCGGAATCGAGGAATTCATCCGCCAGTGGGATCCGGACGGGGAGGACAGTCCGTTATGGCGCGAATTGCCGCGCGCGCTGCATTTGGGGGCCGCGTATTACCGTCACGAGCACATGCCGCGCAGCCTGTGCGCACCCTATGTACTGCCACAGTGGCCGAAGAATGTGGATCCGCACGGCAACGGCGCAATAACAGCCCGGGAGACATCCATGCGCATCGGCCCGTCAGGCAGTGCGGAGGTGCTGGCCAGCCTGAGTTATTCCATCGTCCGCGTTATCGACTGGGAGGTTGCCGACAGCGCCGCGGACATCAAGCAAAAATGGGTCAAGATCCGGGCGCAGGAGCGGGAGGGTTATATTCCAGAGGAACATATCCGCAGCCCGATCGAGCATTTGGCCTGTTTTCGCAAGAGCGATGCGGGTTGGCGCCTAACCTCGTTTCTCGCCGCCGGCGAATAGCGTGACCCCTGCATGCGCCGGCTTTTCGTTGCCACGGTGCTGCTGTTAGTGAGCGGCACCGCACAAAGCCTGGATCTGCAAGGGCACCGCGGGGCGCGCGGCCTGATGCCGGAAAATACGCTGCCCGCCTTTGCCAGAGCGCTGTCGCTCGGCGTGACCACGCTCGAACTCGATACCGCGGTCACCCGCGATGGGGTGATCGTCATCAGTCACGATGCGACGTTGAACCCGGACATCACGCGCGGCCCCGACGGACAGTGGCTTGCGCGCGCCGACATTGCCATCAACACGCTAACCTGGGCCGAGCTGCAGCAGTACGATGTCGGCCGCATCCGTCCGGACACGGTCTATGCACGGCGGTTTTCCGGCCAGCAGGCGATTGACGGCACAAGGATGCCGCGGCTGGCAGATGTATTCGCCCTCGCACACCGTGCCGGTAACCGTACGGTGCGCTTCAACATCGAGACCAAGATCTCGCCCGAGCAGCCGCAGCGCACGCTGCCGCCGGCGGAATTCGCGCGCACGTTAATCAAGCTGATCCGCGACGAGAAACTCGAATCCCGCTCGACCGTCCAGTCTTTCGACTGGCGCACGCTGCAGGTGGTCCAACAGGAGGCCCCGCACATTGCCACCGTCTACCTCAGTGCCCAGCAGTCGTGGCAGGACAATATTCGCGCTGCAGCCACATCATCAGCATGGACTGCCGCGATGCATGTCAGCGGTTACGACGGATCGGTTTCAAGGATGGTGCGCGCTGCCGGCGGCACAGTATGGTCACCCTATTTCGGCGATATCTCCCGCGAATCCGTCCGCGAAGCCCAAGAGGCCGGGCTTAAGGTCGTCGTATGGACCGTTAATGAACCGCGTGACATCGATCGCATGATCAAATGGGGTGTCGACGGCATCATTTCGGATTATCCGGACCGGCTGCGCCGGATTGCCGAGGAGCACGGCCTGCAACTGCCGAAGCCGACACCGGTCGCGCCCTGAAGATGCAGCAAAAAGGGGCCGTGACACGGCCCCCTGATCAGCCCCGCCCCCGCGATAGATTAACGCAGGCCTGCGATGTATTCGGACACCGCCGCGATCTCCTGGTCATTCATCTTGGCGGCGACGCCACGCATCATCTGCGCGGCATCGTTGGCGCGTTGTCCACCGCGGAAAGCCTTTAACTGGGCGGCCGTGTATTCGGCGTGCTGCGCGGCCAGCCGCGGATATTGTGCCGGCATGCCGGCGCCATTCGGCGAGTGACAGGCGGCGCATGCAGGTACCCCCTTGGCAAGGATGCCACCACGGTAGATCGCCTCGCCCTGCTTGGCCAGCGTCGCATCGCGTGCGGCGCGCGGTTTAACCTTCTGTACGGAATAAAAAGCTGCCAGATTCTTCATGTCATCGTCGGAGAGATTGGCCACCATCCCGGCCATCACGCCATTGTTACGCTCCGCAGGCTTTCCGCCCTGCGGTTTGAAGTTCACGAGTTGCTTGTAGGTGTATTCCGGATGCTGGCCGGCGAGACTGGGATTTGCCGGTATTGTGCTGTTGCCGTCGGCCGCATGGCAGGCCACACAAACCTGGGTCACAATCTGCTGTGCCTTCGCCGGATCACCTTTGATCACCCCTTGTGCGAAAGCGGCCTGCATTGTCAGCGCGCCCGCCATGGCGGCCACTATCCGCCCGAGTTTCACATGGCGGTTCAGGCGGCGGTGTTTCATGCGTGCTCCTTGATCATACGGTCGGTAAAAAAGGCCTGTATTCTATAGCATTTTGTCGGGCCCATTCCCGGCAGCCGAGGATAATCCCCCGTGTCCCTGTTTTCCCACCTTGAATTCCGTTATGCCGTACACCAACTCGCTGACATGCCGCCAGACCATGGCGCGGAGGTGGCTTTTGCCGGCCGCTCCAACGCCGGCAAGTCCACAGCGATCAACGCGCTGGCTAATCGCAGGAAGCTGGCGTTTGTCAGCAAGACACCCGGTCGTACGCAGGCGATCAACTTTTTCGACATGGGTAACCAGTGCGCGCTGGTCGATCTTCCGGGTTACGGTTACGCTGCGGTGCCGCGCCAGGAACAGGCGCGCTGGGGAGAGCTAATAAGCACTTACATATCAAATCGTAATTCATTGATTTTGTTGGTTTTAGTTGTTGACGCGCGCCATGGTCTAATGCCGCTGGACCGGCAAATGCTGGCTTGGTTGGCGCCGACCCATAAAGCCGTCCTCGTGCTGCTGACCAAGTCCGACAAACTAACCCGGCAGCAGGCCATGGCGATGTTGCGGCAAACGGAAGCCGACCTCGCGCCGCACCCTGGTGAGACCGCCGTCCAGCTATTTTCCGGCACCACCAAGACCGGGGTACGGCAGGCGCAAGCCGTGATTGCGCGGCATCTGAAGAAATAAAAAGCCCCCGGTTAAGGGGAGTAAACCGGGGGCGAAGAGCCTTAATTAGGATTAAGGCACCCGCTCAGGGAGGAGAGGCGGGAGACAACCGAAGTCATCTGCACATTGAGACGACTATAATCATGAATAGTTCCCGCTAACCCGGGACGTAAAAACTTTGCCGTATTTCCAAGGTGTTAGCGCCATGTTGCCACTAGGCCGATTTCCCGCAGTACGCATGCGCCGCATGCGCAAAGACGAATTCTCGCGTCGCCTGATGCGTGAGCACCGGCTGTCGACCGACGATCTGATCTATCCGGTATTCATCATCGACGGAAAAAACCGTACTGTCCCCGTGGATTTCATGCCCGGCGTACAGCGCCACACCATCGACAAGCTGCTTCGCTTGGGAGAAACCTGTCTGCGCGCGGGCATTCCGGCTATCGCGCTGTTTCCGGTGGTTGAGCCCGCCCTGAAAACCGCAGATGGACGGGAAGCCGTGAACCCCAAGGGTCTGGTGCCGCGCGCTGTAGCCGCGCTGAAGAAGAAATTGCCTGAATTGGGTGTGATTACCGACGTTGCACTCGATCCCTACACCACGCACGGCCAGGACGGTGTCATCGACGCCGGCGGTTATGTGTTGAACGACAAGACCATACTGCAGTTGGAGCGGCAGGCACTGATCTGTGCCGCGGCCGGCGTCGACATTGTCGCGCCGTCGGACATGATGGACGGGCGCATCACCGCCATTCGCACGGCACTCGACAAAAAGAATTACATCCACACCCGGATCATGGCTTATGCGGCGAAATATGCCTCGGGTTTCTATGGCCCGTTCCGCGATGCCGTGGGTTCAGCCAAGAACCTGGGAAAGAGTGACAAGCGCAATTACCAGATGGATCCGGCAAACAGCGACGAAGCATTATGGGAAGTGGGCCTCGACCTGCAGGAAGGCGCCGACATGGTCATGATCAAGCCGGGAATGCCATACCTTGATATCGTCCGCCGCGTAAAGGATCAGTACAGGGCGCCGACCTATGTGTATCAGGTCAGTGGCGAATACGCGATGCTGAAGGCGGCGGTCGCCAACGGCTGGCTGGACGAGCGGCAGTGCGCGCTCGAGGGCCTGCTGTCATTCAAGCGCGCCGGAGCGGATGGCATCCTGACTTATTTTGCGCTCGATGCCGCGGGCTGGATCAAAGAGGGCTGCGCCTGAGATTAGTTCTGCGGGGCCTGGCCAAGCAGGGCCTCAACCGCGCGCAGCTTGGCCCGCTCGATAACACGACCCGCGGGCGTGCTGCGCAGCGGTGCTCGCAGGTCACGCAGCTCCAGAACGACCAGTTCGACGTCTGCGCCATCATCGGTCACGCTGAACACCGGCACAATGCGCGGCTCATTGCCCGCGTACAGCCGGCTCTGCCCGGTCTTGTAAGAAATCTTGCGGTCCAGCAAAAACAATTCCACCGCTTTGGCGCTGTCTGTGAACAGCTGCAGATGGATTGCCGCATAGGGGCCCGCAATTCCGGACAGCACTGAGCCGGTGAGGTGCGGGTTGAATACCGCGAGCTCGCGCATGATCCTGACC
>JBFKCU010000019.1:0-16877 GCA_041620115.1 Burkholderiales bacterium
CCTGCCGGCACCGCCGCACGACGAAACCGGTCACACCTGGCATCACCCGGATTCGGTACTGTTCGGCATTACCAAGCACGGCCTGATTCCCGGAAAATACGCGCCTCCGGGTTACCGGAGCGACATGCCGGCATTCGCCCACACACTGTCCGATGAGGACATCTGGGCCGTGCTGGCCTACATCAAATCCAACTGGCCGCAGGAAATCCGCCAGATACAGCGGGAGCGCTCCGTAAGCCAACCGCGCCCCTGAGCATGCGACCGCTGCACGGTGCGTCTTCAGGCACACCCAGTCCACAATGGCGAACAACCGGCACCTCTAACGCCATAAAAGGGACATGGGTATTACGGGCATTTAGCACACAAACGACGCGATCGAAACGCAATTCCTTTTGCATTCAAGTATTCGCCACACAACGCTGCAAATTTACCTTAACCTAACCCCTTATCCATGCACCCGCTCGAAATCGGAGTTGCTCTGTTGCGACAATTCTTTCAAACAGGCGTCGCCTCTGGCCATTTCCTGCCGCAGTTGAGACGGTGCATCCGTGACCGGCAGGCTGCTACCTGCGCGAGAACCGCATGACGGTCCTTCTAATATACGGATACGTTTGCGCGTGTTGAATCAGAACAAAAGACTGCACGCCCTGATCGTCGAGGATGAACCCGTCGACGTCGACATTATCGTACGCAGCCTGCGCAAGCTCGGGTACGACATTGCATGGACCCAGGCCGAAACGGAAGCAGACTATCGCAAGGCACTGACTGCCGGACCCGATATCGTGCTGTCGGACTACCGGCTGCCGCATTTCAGCGGGCAGCGCGCACTCGCCGTACTGCGCGAGTCCGGACTGGATGTGCCGTTCATCCTGATCTCCGGCGGCGTCAGCGAAGAGCAGGCCGTCGAAATCATGCGTCAGGGGGCGGATGACTTTCTGATCAAGGACAGGCTCGCCCGGCTCGGCTCCGCGATCGAAGCCGCCCTGGAAAAACGGCGCCTGCACCAGCAGGCACAACAGACCGAGGTGAAACTCGGCGCCTTTCTCGACAACACCACGTCGGTCACGTTTCTCAAGGACACGGACGGGCGTTATCTGCACGTCAACCGCCGGTTCCTGCTGGCCTTCGACAAGACCGCCGAGTCCGTAATCGGAAAAACAGACGCAGACCTCTTCCCGCCAACCGAGGCTGCGCAGTTTCATGACCAGGATCTCAAGGTCATCGCGACCGGCATCCCGTTGACGTTCGAGGAGAACGCGAATTACGTCGACGGCACCCACACCTGCATCGTGACCAAGTTCCCGCTGCGCGATGCGCAGGGCGGGATTTATGCCATCGGCGGGGTTGTTACCGACATCACCCACCGCAAACAGGCTGAGGACCGGATCCTGCTGCTCAACCGGTTCTACAGCACGCTAAGCGCGATCAATGCTGCAATCATCCGCGCGCGTGACCGCGAGTCACTGTTTCGCGCAGTGTGCGACATCGTTGTCAAAAACGGCGGCTTCGGTGCGGCATGGATACGCATTCTTGATCCCGATACCCGGCTGCTGCCGGTGGCAGCCTTCTCCGGCATCAGCGAGCAGTATTTTTCCAAAACCCGTGTATCGGCCGATCCGACAGAACCCGAAGGTCGCGGCCCGGCCAGCCTCGCCATGCGCGAAAACCGCATTGTGATCAGCAACGATCTGCTCAACGACCCGAGCTACGCCCCGTGGATAAACCGGCCCGAAGGACACCGCTTCCAGTCGCTGGCGGCGTTGCCGCTGACGAGCAATGGCACAGCCATCGGCGTACTCGTGCTGACCGCGACAACACCGGATTTTTTCGATGAGGAACTGGGCAGGCTGCTGCGCGGCATGGCCGGCGATATCTCGTACGCGCTGACCGGCCTGAGCCTGCAGCACGAGTACCGGAACCTGTTGCACGCGCTGCAGCAGAGTGACGCCCAGTTTCGTGAACTGGCGGACCACATACCGCAGATTTTCTGGATCACGGACGCTGAGCAGAAATCGACGATTTACGTAAGCCCCGCCTACGAAACCGTGACCGGCCGCTCGCACCACGAACTGTCGTCGGATGCGAAAGCGTGGCTGCAAACCATCCATGACGAGGACCGGGAGCGGGTACGACTGGCCCGGAAGACATTTGCGCCGCTGGGCACCTATGACATCGAATACCGGCTGCAGCATGTCGACGGGACGGTACGCTGGATTCATGACCGTGCATTCCCGGTACGGGATATCCACGGTAAGATTTACCGCATCGCCGGCATCGCCGACGACATCACCGAACGCAAGCAGGCGCGCGAGCACCTCGCGCAGCTCGCACACTATGACAGCCTTACCGGCCTGCCCAACCGCGTGCTGTTCCTCGACCGGCTGCGGCAGGCGATTGCCCAGGCGCGCCGTAGCCAGTGGATCGTCGGCGTGCTGTTCCTCGATCTTGACCGCTTCAAACTCGTTAATGACACGCTCGGACACTCCGCCGGCGACCTGCTGCTGAAACAGGTCTCGACACGCCTGACCCAAGCGCTGCGGCCCAGCGACACCGTCGGCCGGCTGAGCGGCGATGAATTCGCAATGATCGTGTCCGAACTTGCCGAATCGCAGCATGCAGGTGTCGTCGCCCAGAAACTCATCGACGCACTCAAGACGCCGTTCGATCTCAACGGCAACGAGGTGTTCATGACGGCGAGCATGGGTATCACGCTGTTCCCGTCGGATGGAGACAATATCGAAAAGTTGTTGCGCGACGCCGACGCCGCCATGTACAGCGCGAAATCGCTCGGCCGCAACAATTACCAGTTCTACACGGCGGAAATGAACCAGCGTGCAACCGAGAAGCTGCAACTCGAGATAAGCCTGCGGCACGCCATCGAGCGCAAGGAATTTGTGCTCCACTACCAGCCCAAAATCGACATCGCCAGCGGGACCATAGCTGGTGTGGAGGCCTTGCTGCGCTGGCTTTCACCCGAACGCGGCCTCGTGGCACCGGACCGGTTCATTCCGCTGCTGGAGGAAACGGGGATGATTGTCGCGGTCGGCAACTGGGTCGCGCGCGCGGCCTGCATGCAGATCAGGGACTGGCGCAATGCCGGTGTCAACGCGGTCCCGATCGCCATCAATCTGTCCGCGCGACAGTTGCGGCAACCCGGATTCGGCAGCATGCTGGAACAGGCCATGGCGGAGTTCGACGTACCGGCGAACATGATCGAAATCGAAATCACCGAGTCATCGCTGATGGAGAATCCGGAACAGGCCATCGTGGCGCTGTCCGAACTCCATGCACTCGGCATACATCTGTCGGCGGACGATTTCGGCACCGGATATTCGAGCCTCGGCTACCTCAAGCGGCTGCCGCTGCATACGCTGAAAATCGACCGGTCATTCGTGAACGACATCACCATCGACCCGGACGACACGACGATCGCCAAAGCCATCATCACACTGGCGCACAGCCTCGGGCTCAAGGTTGTGGCCGAAGGCGTGGAAACAGAGCAGCAACTGACCTTCCTCCGCGACAACCGCTGCGACGAGGCCCAGGGTTATCTTTTTTCGCGCCCGCTGCCCGCGGATGACTGTGCCAGGATGCTCGCAACCGGACACTCGCTGCACAAGGCACTCGCCCGGGATGAAAGTCTCGAAGCACCCACGTTGTTGCTGGTCGATGATGACCATGACCACCTGACGCTCACCACGCTCCTGCTGCAGCGCGACGGCCATCGGGTCGTGGGCGCATCCAGCACCAGGGAGGCTTTCGAAAAAATTGCCGCCCAGCGTGTCGACATCGTCATTTCCGACCACAACATGCCAGGGATGTCGGGCGTCGAATTCCTCCGTCGCATCAAATTGATGTACCCGCACATCATGCGCATCATGCTGAGCGCAGTCGGTGATTTCCAGACCGCGGCGGCAGCGATCAACGAAGGCGAGGTGCACAAGTATTTCGTCAAGGGCCGCGATGACGAACTGTTACGCGGCGAAATCCGCAAGATATTCTGGCAAAAAGAATCCCCTGCTATTGACACCAACCGGATGATGTCCCAACAATAGTACCCGAGAGATCATATCCATTCGCCGGACGGGTGCCCATGGAACGCCGCGACTTTATCCGTGTCTGTACCGCCTCCGCGCTCGGACTGGGCGCGCATCAGGCGTTTGCCGTCGGTGACGCAAAACCCAGGCAATACGCGCGCACCATGCTCACTGACGATACCGGCCGTCCGCTGCAGGCGTCGCGCCTCGCCGTTGGCGAGAATTACGTGTTCAATTACCCGTTTGCGGGAACGCCGTGTTTTCTGATCAATCTCGGCAAACCCACGGCACAGGGCGTGTCGCTGAAAACCGAGAACGGTGCCGCCTATCAGTGGCCGGGCGGCGTCGGCCATCAGCGTGCGATCGTCGGATACTCGGCCATCTGCTCGCACAAGCTGACATATCCCACGCGGCAGATCAGCTTCATCAGCTACCGTGATCAGTCAACGGCGTCGAAGATCAGCAAGCCGCACATGATCCACTGCTGCTCGGAACACAGCGAATACGATCCCGCCGCCGGCGCGCGGGTAATGGGCGGCCCCGCCCCGCAACCGCTCTGCGCGATTCTGCTGGAATATGACCCGGCCGCCGATACGCTGCACGCCACCGGCACCCTTGGCGGCGAGATGTTTAATACCTTTTTCAGCAAGTACGAAATGAGGCTCGCGCTGGAGCATGGCTCGGCCACGCACGCGCAGCAGCAGGTCGCCAAGAAAACCCCCGCGATCACGCTCGCCCAGTTTTGCAAGCAGCAGGTTCGTTGTTAGCTTCAACAAATCAACCCGATTCCCGATAACACTACGGACGGAAACGGAGCACCCCGCTCCGTCAGGTCCGATCCCAAGGAGAGGTTCATGAGGCATTGGATCGCAATGGCAGCTTTGACCGGCATCGTCGCCGGCTGTGCAGCATTTACCGATCAGCAGGAGGCGACCGCTACCGCTAATCTGGAACCGCGCAGCGGCAGTCAGGTCAGCGGCACGGTGACGTTCACGCAGGTGGGGCCGGACATCGTGCAGGTCAGCGGCCGGGTCACCGGACACGTCAAGGGCCCCAAGGGCTTCCACATTCATGAGAAAGGCGACTGCAGCGACCCCAAAGGCATGAGCACCGGCGGCCACTTCAATCCCGGCAAGCACAAGCACGGCGGCCCGTATGATCCGGTAAAACACGCCGGCGATCTTGGCAATCTCAACTTCAACGATCAGGGCGTCGCCACATTCAAGTTTGTCGTCGGCGACATATCAGTCAGCAGTTCCAAACCGGACGGTATCATCGGCCGGGCAGTGATCGTACACATGGATAAGGATGACGAAGAAACCGATCCGACCGGCAACGCCGGCGGTCGCGTCGCCTGCGGCGTAATCCGTTAGAAATTCAGATGCCCGCGCTGCCCCAACAGCGCGGGCGTTTGTCGTCATGCACTGAAGAAGCTCCCGGCTTCTCTTCGCGGGAACTCTACGGGCGCTGACGCCGGCTCACCCCGGCAATCCGTGGAAGCGCCGACCCCGCTGTGGTACTGTACGCCCCGCGCCAGACAATCTTTCTCCGGCGCAGCCGTGTTCCTGCTGCGTTCCTTTCCAGCGCCATCCAATGCTTGAAACCCACGACATCGAGATTACCCGCGGCAATCGCAGACTGTTCGGCGAACTCAGCCTGGCGCTGACGCCAGGGACCCTGATGCTGGTGACGGGTTCCAACGGCAGCGGCAAGACCAGCCTGCTGCGCGCGCTGTGCGGCCTGCTCGCACCCTCTGCCGGCGAGATCCACTGGCGCGGTGAAAACATCCGGGTGCTGCGGGAAGAATACTGGAAGCACCTCGTCTACATCGGGCATCACAACGCGCTCAAAGGGGAACTCACCGCGAGCGAGAATCTCGCCGCACTGTGTGCATTGTCGGGGCTCGAAACCCGCGACGAGCAGCGACGGCTGGCATTGGCGCACTTCGGGCTTGCGGACCGCGAGCATCTGCCGGCGAAGGTTCTGTCGCAGGGGCAGCGCCGCCGCACCGCGCTCGCGCGCCTGGCATTGACCGGAAAACTGCCATTGTGGGTGCTGGACGAACCGCTGGCCGCACTGGACCATGCGGCGGTCATCAGCGCGCAGGACATCATCAGCCGTCATCTGGCCGATGGCGGCATGGTGATCATGACCACACATCAGGATGTGCGCATTCCGGCGCCTGCGGTCATTGAACTCGACTTTGACCGGAGAGCACGGCATTGACCGCCCTCCTTCGTGCCGTCATCCGCCGCGACCTGCTGCTGGCCTGGCGCCGCCGGTCTGACATCGCCACCGTGGTATTGTTTTTTGTAATCGTGGTCAGCATCTTTCCGTTTGGTGTCGGCCCTGAACCCGATCTGCTGCGCACCATCGGCCCCGGCATCATCTGGGTGGCGGCGCTGCTCGCCTGCATGCTGTCCCTGCAGCAGATGTTCGCCAGCGACTACACCGACGGCGTGCTGGACCAGATGCTGCTGGCGGCGGCCCCGCTGGGCCTGATCGTGATTGCGCGGACATTTGCCCACTGGCTGATTTCCGGGTTACCACTGGTCATACTGTCACCGCTACTCGCGATACAATTCGACTTGCCGGCCGAACTTTCGCCGGTGCTGACGCTCTCACTGTTGCTTGGAACCCCTGTTTTGACCCTCATCGGCGCAATCGGCGCGGCCCTGACGCTGGGGTTGCGCGGCGGCGGCATGTTGCTGGCGTTGCTGGTGCTGCCGCTGTATGTCCCGGTTCTGATACTCGGCGCAGGCGCCGTCGATGCCGCTGCCGCCGGCCTGGGCAGCGAAGCGCACCTGCTGCTGCTGGCCGCGCAACTGGTATTGACCGGCGCGTTTGCACCCTGGGCCATTGCCGCCGGCTTGCGCATATCGGCGGAATGAGCGGGTCGCCGGATCGAACACAGGCGCCACGATATAGATAATATGTTATTGATTATAAACGTATTTTTTGGAATCCTCCCGGGGTCATCCGCATGAGCCAACCGATGCTGTTGGGCGGCATCAACCTGTTCCGCTACGCCGCCCCGCAGAGCTTCTACCCGCTCGCGGGCAAGCTGATCCCGTGGTTCGGCTGGACGGCGGCCGCATTGTGCGTGGCCGGCCTGTATATCGGCTTTTTCGTGGCCCCCACGGATCACCAGCAGGGCGAGTCCTACCGCATCATTTTCATCCACGTGCCGGCAGCCTGGATGTCGATGTTCATTTATCTGGTGATGGCATTCTGGGCGGGAATCGGCATGGTCTTCAACACGCGCCTGTCCCACATGATGGCCTCGGCTTTAGCCCCCACCGGCGCCCTGTTCACCTTCATCGCACTGTGGACGGGCGCGCTGTGGGGCAAACCGACCTGGGGCACGTGGTGGGTATGGGACGCCCGGCTCACGTCGGAACTGATCCTCCTGTTCCTGTATTTCGGTTTCATGGCCTTGCAGGCCGGCATCGACGATCCGCGACGCGCAGACCGCGCCGGTGCGGTGCTCGCACTGGTCGGCGTGGTAAACATCCCGATCATCTACTTCTCGGTGAAGTGGTGGAACACGCTGCATCAGGGCGCCTCCGTCAGCCTCACCAGCGCGCCGACCATGGCGGCCACCATGCTGACTGGCATGCTGGTCATGGCCATCGCGGCGTGGTTTTACGCGATCGCGGCCAGCCTGCACCGGGTGCGGTCGATCATCCTCGAGCGCGAACAGGGCGCCGAGTGGCTCAATGCCGATGCCGGAGCAGCACGATGAACTGGAACAGCTGGAGTGATTTCTGGGCAATGGGCGGCTACGGGCTGTATGTATGGGGTTCGTATGCGGTCACGATCGCGCTGCTCGTCGCGGAATTGTTCCTGCTGCGGCTGCGACGGCGCTCGGCATTGCAGGCGCAGGTCCAGGCGCATCAAACCGGAGTGCACTCTTCATGAAACCACGGCATAAACGATTTGCGATGATCGCGGGCGGCCTCAGTGCGCTGGGCATCGCGGCCGCACTGATCCTGTCCGCGTTCCAGCAGAACCTGGTGTTCTTCTACACCCCCACACAGGTCGCGGCGAATGAGGCGCCGCAGGGCCGCGCGTTCCGCATCGGCGGACTGGTTGCGCCGGGCAGCGTGCAGCGACAGCCCGACGGTGTCACCGTCAACTTTGTCGTTACCGACACGGCGAAAGACATACCGGTCGCCTACCGCGGCGTCCTGCCCGACCTGTTCCGCGAAGGCAAAGGCGTGGTTGCACAAGGCCGTCTCGGCGCCGATGGTCGCTTCACCGCGAGCGAGGTCCTGGCCAAGCACGACGAGAACTACATGCCGCCGGAAGCCGCCGAAGCGCTGGCGAAAGCACATGCGGGCAAGCCGCCCGGAGCAGCCACCGTCGTCGCGCCGACAACACCCGCGGAGAAATACTGATGATCCCGGAGCTCGGCCAGATTGCACTGGTACTGGCGCTGTGCCTGGCACTGGCCCAGGGCACGCTGCCGCTGCTCGGCGCCGCCAACGGCAACGCCGCATGGATTGAACTGGCGCGTCCTGCTGCGCGCGGCCAGTTCCTGTGCATCGTGCTGGCCTTCGCCTGCCTTGCCTGGTCGTTCATCAGCAACGATTTTTCCGTAGTCAATGTCGCCACCAATTCCAACTCGACCCTGCCGCTGCATTACCGCATCGCCGCGACCTGGGGCAGCCACGAGGGCTCGCTGCTGCTGTGGACGCTGATGCTCACCGGCTGGGGCGTCGCTGTATCGATTTTCAGCCGCCGGCTACCGGATGACATGGTGGCGCGCGTGCTGGGCGTCATGGGTCTGGTCAGCGTCGGCTTTCTCGCCTTCATGCTGTTTACCTCCAATCCGTTCGACCGGCTGCTGCCGGCCGCGGCCGACGGCCGCGACTTGAACCCGCTGCTGCAGGATGCCGGCATGATCATTCATCCGCCGATGCTCTACATGGGCTACGTCGGGTTCTCGGTCGTATTCGCTTTCGCCGTCGCGGCACTGCTCTCCGGTCGGCTCGATGCCGCCTGGGCGCGCTGGTCGCGACCCTGGGCCACGGTGGCGTGGCTGTTTCTGACACTCGGCATCGCGCTCGGCAGCTTCTGGGCGTATTACGAACTGGGCTGGGGCGGCTGGTGGTTCTGGGATCCGGTCGAGAATGCGTCGTTCATGCCCTGGCTGGTCGGCACCGCGCTGATCCACTCGCTTGCCATCACCGAAAAACGCGGCGCCTTCCGCAGCTGGACGGTGCTGCTCGCGATCAGCACCTTCTCGCTGAGCCTGCTCGGCACCTTCCTCGTCCGCTCCGGCGTGCTGACTTCGGTGCACGCCTTCGCCACCGATCCCAAGCGCGGTGTGTTCATACTCGCCTTCCTGGTCATCGTCGTCGGCACATCACTCGCATTGTTTGCGTGGCGCGCGCCGCGCATCGGCCTTGGCGGCCGCTTCGACCTCGTGTCGCGCGAATCCGCATTGCTGACCAACAACGTATTGCTGGCAGCCGCCTGCGGCGCGGTGATGCTGGGCACCCTCTACCCGCTCGCACTCGATGCGCTGGGGCTGGGCAAGATTTCGGTCGGCCCGCCGTATTTTGAAACCGTGTTCGTGCCATTGATGGCGCCGGCACTGTTCCTGATGGGCATCGGCCCGCTGCTGCGCTGGAAATCGGCGCCGCTGCCCGAACTCGCGGTTCGCCTGCGCTGGGCCGCCGCCACCAGCGTGCTTGCAGCGATCATCGTGCCGTTCGCCATGGGACGCTGGTCCTGGCTGACTGCTTTCGGCCTGCTGCTGGCGGCATGGATCATCGCCACCAGCCTGTTCGGCCTGTGGCAGCGGCTGAAGAACAACGGCGGCGAATCAGGCCTGCTTGCGCGGTTGCGCAAGTCTTCGAGCAGTTTTTACGGCATGCACATGGCGCACCTCGGCATTGCCGTGTTCATCATTGGCGTCACCCTGGTCAACGGTTATCAGAGTGAGACCGATGTACGCATGTCACCCAACGACACCACCGCCCTCGCCGGCCACCAGTTTCGCTTCGGTGGCGCGGAGGAAATCCGTGGCCCTAACTATGTTGCAGCACGCGGCACCATTGAAGTGCGCCGCGACGACCGTGCCGTGGCCACGCTGCATCCGGAAAAACGCATTTACACCGTGCAGAACATGCCGATGACCGAAGCGGCCATCAACCGCGGACTCACCCGGGATCTTTACGTGGCAATGGGCGAGGAACTCTCGCCCGGCACCTGGATCGTGCGCATCTGGCACAAACCGTTCATCAACTGGATCTGGATCGGTTGCGTCATCATGGCGCTGGGCGGCCTGCTCGCCGCGAGCGACCGGCGCTATCGTGTCGGAGGCCGACATGTCGCCTGACGGGGAAGTACGCCAGACCTCGCGCTGGGCGGTGATGCGCTTCGCGCTGCCGCTCGGCATCTTTCTCGCGCTGGCGGTGCTGCTAGGCGTGGGCCTAGGCCTCAATCCGCGTGAAGTGCCGTCGCCGCTGGTCGGCAAGGCGGCGCCGCACTTCGAACTGCCGCAGTTGCACCGCCCAGACGCACGCTTCAGCGCCAATGACATGCGCGGCAAGGTCTGGATGCTCAATGTCTGGGCCTCGTGGTGCGCCGCGTGTCGCGAAGAGCATCCGGTGCTGGTGGCGCTGGCCAAAGCCGGAACGATTCCGATCGTCGGCCTCAATTACAAGGACAAGCGCGAGGAAGGCATCGCGTGGCTGGCGCGCTTCGGCGACCCCTACCTGCTTTCCGCCTACGATGAGCTCGGCAAGGTCGGCATCGACTATGGCGTTTACGGCGTGCCCGAAACCTATGTCATCGACAAGCAGGGCGTCATCCGCTACAAGCGCATTGGTGTCGTCACGCCGGCCATCGTCAAGGACAAAATAATGCCCCTGGTCGATGAACTCAATCGTGCGAAATAAACTGATTGCCATCGTGGCCCTGCTGATGCTGACGGCCCTGCCGGCAGCCGCCGGCGAGGCCGCGCCCGCAGCCGCTGATGTTGCGCTGGAAAAACGCGTCACCGCGCTGGCTGAGGAGTTGCGCTGCCTCGTATGCCAGAACCAGACCATCGCCGATTCGAACGCCCCGCTCGCAGTCGACCTCAAGAACCAGGTGCGCGAGAAACTCGCGGAAGGCCGAAGCGAGCGTGAGATCATCGATTTCATGGTCGCCCGCTACGGCGACTTCGTGCTGTACCGGCCACCGGTCAAGAATGCCACCCTGCTGCTCTGGTTCGGCCCGCCGCTGCTGCTGGTGCTCGGCCTGTGGCTGTTCGTGCGCACGGTGCGGCGCCGGCGCGCCGGTGCGGCGGCACCGCTCAGCGCCGACGAGCACGCACGTGCGCGTGCCCTGCTCAAAATCGAAGAAAACGGGCGTTCATGATCACCTTTGTGCTGCTGTCCGCGACATTCGTCGCCGGCATACTGCTGCTGGTGCTGCTGCCGTTGCTGCGACGCCGGAGCGCAGCCTCCAGGCTGTCTTCGGACCGGATCAATGTCGACATCTATCGCGACCAGTTGCGCGAACTGGACGAGGACCTTGCCGCCGGCACGATCAACCGCGACGAGCATGCCGAAGCGCGCGGTGAACTCGAACGCAGGCTGCTCGAAGATACCGCCGGCGGCGATGCCGGCGACGCCAGTCCGCCACGTGCGGGAAAATGGACTGCGGCTACACTGGCGCTGATCGTTCCGGCCGCAGCAGTCGGACTGTATCTGATCGTCGGCACCCCGCAGGGAATCGTGCCGCAACCCGCCGCCACTACAGCGCAGAACATCACGCCGGAACAGATTGAGCAGATGCTCGAGAAGCTCGCGACGCGACTGAAGAATGCGCCCGACGATCCCGAAGGCTGGATCATGCTGGGCCGCTCGTATGCGGTACTGCAGCGGTTCAGCGAGGCGGCGGCAGCCTATGCACAGGCGGCAGCGCGCCTGCCCAAGGACGCACAGTTGCTGGTCGATTATGCCGATGTGCTCGCGATGTCGCAGGGTCAGCGGCTGACCGGTGAGCCGGAGAAACTGATCCAGCGCGCTCTGGCCATAGATCCGGACAATCCGAAAGCGCTCGCGCTTGCGGGCACGATCGCATTCGAGCAGAAAAAATACGCGGTCGCGGTGGCGCACTGGCAGAAGCTCGCGAAGTCGCTGCCGCCCGGCTCCGAGATCGCCAGTGACGTCCAGGCGAGCATTGCCGAGGCGCAGGCACTGGCGGGGGGCAGTCCCGGCACGAAGTCGGCTGTGGCGAAACCGGACAATGCGCAGAAGAATGCCGCCACGCCGGCGCGGGTCAGCGGCTCCATCCGCATCGCCGACGCGCTGAAAGCGCGCGCCACACCCGACGACACCGTATTCATTTTTGCGCGTGCAGTGGACGGCCCGCCCGCGCCGCTGGCGATCCTGCGCCGGCGCGTCGCCGATCTGCCGACGGAATTCACGCTGGACGACGCCATGGCGATGGCACCGGGCATGAATCTGTCGCGCTTCGGCAAGGTCATTGTCGGCGCACGCATATCGAAATCCGGCACCGCAACCCGTCAGGCCGGCGATCTCGAGGGTTTCAGCAAGACCGTGGCCGTGGGCACAACGGGCATCGCGATCACCATCGACACCGAGGTGCGCTGACGCGCCCACGGTTTGCACGGTGTCAGGCGATCAAGCCGGAAATCAGCGCAGCCACTCCGCCAGGCCGGGTGCGACCCGGCACAACACACTGTCCGGTTGCAGTGCCGCGGGTCGCAGCACGTGCAGCATGCCGTACACGCCGATTGCGGCGATCAGCATGCTGGCCGCATAACGCGTCCACCGCGCCTGCATCCAGCCGCGGGC
This sequence comes from Burkholderiales bacterium, assembly GCA_041620115.1. GTDB lineage: Bacteria > Pseudomonadota > Gammaproteobacteria > Burkholderiales > SG8-41. The sequence continues at coordinate 12,857 of JBFKCU010000019.1, forward strand.
GCGGGTGACTGCGGCGCCGATTGCCAGCAGGTTCGGCAACGTCCCCAGGCCGAATGCAGCGAGTATCAGCGCGCCTTCCGCCGGATTGCCGGAGGCCAGCGCCGTCAGCAGCACCGCGTAAACCATGCCGCAGGGCAGCCAGCCCCACAGAGCGCCCAGGCCGAGCGCCTGCCAGGGCGAACGCACCGGCAGGAAATGTCTTGAGACCGGTTGCACGTGGCGCCACAGCAGACTGCCCGCAGCTTCGATGCCCTGTGTGACCGGTTTGACGCCGGCCACATTCAGGGCGACCACGATCAGCGTCGCGCCCATCAGAAACATCAGTATGTGCTGGGCCAGCACGCCGCCGCGCAACGCCATGCCCGCCTGCCCGAGCGCCCCGGCGAGCGCACCGGCAGTGACATAGCTCGCAATGCGCCCGACGTTGTAGGCCAGCGGAAACGTCGCGCGCCGGCTCGTGCCACCAGCCGCAGGCGCACACGTCAGGCTCACGATGCCGCCGCACATGGCGGCACAATGGGCGCCGCCGAGCAGCCCCGCCGTGAACGCCGTCAACAACATCATCTGCAGCCAGCCGTCCACCCGTAATCCTAAATCACCCGTGAATAACGCATGGTCTCACGCTCGCGGCGCAGGTATTTGTCAAACACCATGCAGACATTGCGGATCAGCATGCGTCCGCGCGGCGTGACCGTAATCCATTCCCGGTCCAGTTCCACCAGCCCGTCAATCGCCAGACCGGAAAGATCGGCAAGCTCTTCAGCGAAATAGCGGTCGAACTCGATCAGGTACGAAATCTCCATGGCTTTCTTCGACAGCTTGAACTGGCACGCCAGCGCCTGGATCACGGCACGACGCAGCAGATCATCGACCGACAGTTCCATGCCGCGCGCTACCGGCAGTTCGCCGCGATCGAGGCTGTCGTAATAGCGTTCGAGGTCGCGATGATTCTGCGAATACGTCGGCCCGATGGCGCCGATCGCGGACACGCCCAGGCCGACCAGATCGCATTCGGCGTGGGTCGAATAACCCTGAAAGTTGCGGTGCAGCCTGCCGTTGCGCTGCGCCAGTGCCAGCGCATCGTCCGGTTTCGCAAAATGATCCATGCCGATATAGACATATCCCGCATCGACCAGTCGCTGCGCAGCCAGCCCCAGCAGCTTGAGCTTGACCTCCGGTGACGGCAGTTCAGCCTCGACGATACGGCGCTGCGGCTTGAATCGCGTGGGCAGATGCGCATAGTTATAAACGGCAATGCGATCCGGGTCCGCAGCGATGACGCGTTCCAGAGTGCGGCCGAAACTGGGTAGCGTCTGCCGGGGCAGGCCATAGATCAGATCAACGTTCACCGAGGAGAAACCCGCGTCACGTGCCGCCTGCATCACTTCCAGCGTCTGCGCCTCATTCTGGATACGGTTGACCGCGCGCTGCACATCCGGGTCGAAATCCTGAACACCGAGGCTGACCCGGTTGAATCCCATGTCGCGCAGCGCATGCATGTTCGCCGCATCCACGCTGCGCGGATCGATCTCAATCGAGTACTCGCCGTCTTCGGCGAAACGGAAATAGCGCCTCAGATAGTCCCACAGCGATGCGAGTTGGGGGATGGTGAAGAACGTCGGTGTGCCGCCGCCCCAATGCATCTGCTCGACGAGCTTGTCGTTGTGGAACAACGGTCCCTGCAGATCAATCTCGCGGAACAGGTAGCCGAGGTATTTTTCGCCTTTGCCGCGATCGCGGGTCACCACCTTGTTGCAGGCGCAGTAGAAGCAGATCGTGCTGCAAAACGGCAGATGCACATAGATCGACAGGGCGCGACGGATACCGCCGATGTTGCGCCGGGCAACCCAGGATTCGTACACCTTCGGCCCGAATGCCTCGATAAAACGGTCCGCCGTCGGATAGGACGTATAGCGCGGCCCGTTACGATCCATTCTCCGTATCAGATCGAGGTCCACCTCCATCGGGAGGTTATGGTCGGTTGCCAGAGCGGTGTTCATTCAGTAGTTGCCAATGTGTGACCTTCATTCTGGCGAATCTGCGGTTTCTTCGGTTTGACGCAGATCAAAACGGGGGTAAGATGGGAGAAAGATCAAGCAGCGCTCCGGACACCCACGCCCGCCATGCAGCCCACCCTGCGCATCGTCGAAACCGAAAAACTCAAGACCGCCTGCTCGTCCTGCAGTCTGCAGGAACTGTGCCTGCCTGCAGGCCTGTCGACGGACGAAATGAAGGCGTTCGACCAGATGATCGACCGCCGGCGTCCACTGAAGCGCGGCGATTATCTGTACCGTTCGGGTACCACGCTGCAGGCGCTCTATGCCGTGCGTTCCGGATTCCTCAAGAGCTGCGTGCTGCATGAAGACGGCCGGGAACAGGTTGCCGGCTTTCATATGATGGGCGACCTGATGGGCCTTGATGCGATCGGCACCAATGCGCACCTGTGCGATGCGATCGCACTCGAAGACAGCGAAGTCTGCGAGATCCCGCTGAGCGACCTGGAATCCCTGTCCCGCGAGATTCCCGCGCTGCAGCAGCATTTCAACCGCATCATGAGCCGCGAAATCGCCCGCGACTACGGCGTCATGCTGCTGCTCGGCAGCATGCGCGCCGAGGAGCGGCTGGCCGTGTTTCTGCTGAACCTGTCCCAGCGCTTCGCCGCCCGCGGCTACTCGTCGACCGAATTCCATTTGCGCATGACGCGCGAGGAGATCGGCAGCTACCTCGGGTTGAAACTGGAGACGGTCAGTCGCACCCTGTCCAATTTCCAGTCGCAGGGCCTGATTGCGGTGCAGAACAAGCATCTGCGCCTGCTCAAGATCGAGCAATTGCGGGAACTGGTCGGTCAGCACACCTGCCGCACCTGACCCCGCGCTGCTGATCCGCCTTATTTGGGCGCGTAACCGTAGCGGGTCCGGTTGAGGAACTCCACCACGTCAGTCACCTCCTGACTGCTCCAGCGCAAGCGCTCTTCGCGTTGCCAGCGATCGACGATGTCGCGCAACTCCTCACGATTGATCGGCAGCCTGTTGGCACGGCTGTGCACGCGCGGGGTATGGCAGACCTGGCAGTGATTTTCATAGAGCGCGCGACCGCGCTCCGGATCCGGCAATCCCTGCCCCCATCCGAGCATGGGTAATGCGGCCAGTCCCGCCGCGAACGCCCACAGCGTCTTGGTTACATACAGTCCTCTCATCACGCAAATCCCTAGCTCTTGATTTCCCGTTAATCGTTCATCGAAGCAATGACTCCGCCTGACCACGCCACCGCACCGGTCAATGGGGCAGCAAGGTGCCGCGGTATTTGACGCCACAATTCCTTGGCACGGGTCCGCGGGCCGATTTCGCCTCTGCTCACCTTACGCCATCACCTCGCCAGCATCTTGATCTGCATCAACCGGGCGTCAGTGCCGGCGTCCGCCGCGGCGCACCCGCCCTTGATGCAGGTCAATATCGACGCAAAGCAGCAGAGTAAGTTGGCATACAGGACTCGCCCGAATCGGGCAGGGTATTCAGAAGAAAAGGAGACATCGATGATTTCCACCAGGCAAATGCTGAACCTCGCCGGCGCGTTGTTGCTGGCGACGACCTTTCTCGCCGCTGCGCAGCCGATGGAACAGCCGGCGCGCAAGAGTGAGCCCATCTACGGCTACCGGATGATGGACGATCAGGAACGCAACGCGTACCGGGAACAAATGCGCAATGCCCGCAGCGCCGAGGAACGCCAGGCGATCCGCGATGCACACCATCAGGCGATGGAAGCGCGCGCCAAGGAGCGCGGCATCACCATGCCCGGGCCGCGCGGCACGCCCGGCAGCGGGATGGGACCCGGCAGCGGCATGGGACCCGGTAGCGGCATGGGACCCGGTAGCAGCATGGGACCCGGCAGTGGCATGGGACCCGGCAGTGGCATGGGGCCCGGGAGTGGCCGGGGCCCGGGCAGCGGCCCGCGCGCCGACTGTGCTGCCGGTCAGGACTGCCCAGGACCGGGCGGCGCCTACGGTCGCGGGCCGGGACCGCGC
>JBFKCU010000020.1:0-16727 GCA_041620115.1 Burkholderiales bacterium
GAGATGGTGATGCCCGGGGACAACATTCAGATGACGGTGACGCTGATCCAGCCCATTGCGATGGAAGAGGGTCTGCGTTTTGCGGTGCGCGAGGGTGGCAAGACCGTCGGCGCCGGCGTCGTCGCTAAAGTAATCGAGTAAGGCTGCAGGCCAGTAGCTCAACTGGCAGAGCGTCGGTCTCCAAAACCGAAGGTTGGGGGTTCGATTCCCTCCTGGCCTGCCAAAAACAGGCGGCACTGATGAACCGGCGACGGGGCCCGAAACGGCCCGGTTGACCGGACAAGGCACAAGGCGGTTGCGATAGTGGACAAGATTAAGATTGCGGTAGCGGTGCTGTTGGTTGCCGCGGGTATCGGCGGGTTCTATTACCTGCAGGAGAGCGCGGTCGTGATCCGGTTGGCCTCGGTGCTGGCTGGTCTGGCGGCTGGCATTGCGGTGCTTTGGACGACGGCGGCGGGACAGGGGTTCTTCTCTTTCGCGCAGGAGTCTGCTGCAGAGACGCGCAAGGTGGTTTGGCCGACCCGGAACGAGACACTGCAGGCCACAGGGATTGTTTTTGTATTCGTACTGATGATGTCGCTTTTCCTGTGGATGGTCGACGGGATTCTGTTGTGGGTCGTGAAAAAGCTGATCGGCGGTGAATAGATGAGCAAGAAATGGTATGTGGTGCACGCGTATTCGGGCTTTGAGAAAAGCGTGCAGCGCGCATTGCTCGACCGTATTCGCCGTGCCGGCATGGAAGATCTGTTCGGGCAGATCCTGGTGCCGGTCGAGGAAGTGGTCGAGATGAAGGGCGGCCAGAAAAGCATCAGTGAGCGCAAGTTCTTCCCGGGTTACGTGCTGGTCGAGATGGAGATGACCGACGAATCCTGGCACCTCATCAAGAATACGGCGAAGGTCACGGGTTTCGTAGGTGGTACGGCGACAAAACCCACGCCGATCTCGGAAAAGGAAGTGCAGAACATCCTCAACCAGATCCAGGCGGGCGTGGAGAAGCCGCGACCCAAGGTGCTGTTTGAGGTGGGCGAGGCGGTCCGTGTCAAGGACGGCCCGTTTGCGGATTTTCACGGCAACGTGGAAGACGTCAATTACGACAAGAGCAAGTTGCGCGTGTCGGTAACTATTTTTGGACGCTCGACCCCGGTCGAGCTGGATTTCGGTCAGGTCGAAAAGGCCTGATTTTTAACCGCGGGGAGGGCGCCGCCGTTTTGGACCGGCGTCCGATTGCACCCGTAAGGAGAGTGTAAATGGCAAAGAAAATTGTCGGCTTCATCAAGCTGCAGGTGCCGGCGGGCAAGGCGAATCCCTCGCCCCCCATCGGTCCGGCGCTGGGTCAGCGCGGCCTGAACATCATGGAATTCTGCAAGGCGTTCAACGCCGCCACGCAGAAGATGGAGCCCGGTCTGCCCGTGCCCGTGGTGATCACGGCGTTCCAGGACAAGAGCTTCACCTTCATCATGAAGACGCCGCCGGCGTCGGTGCTGATCAAGAAGGCGGCCAAGATTGAAAGCGGTAGCGCACGTCCGCATACCGACAAGGTCGGCCGGATTACGCGGGCGCAGGTCGAGGAAATCGCGAAAGCGAAAATGCCTGATCTGACAGCCGCGGACATGAACGCTGCGGTGCGGACCATTGCCGGCAGTGCCCGGAGCATGGGCGTCGAAGTGGAGGGTATGTAAATGGCCAACATTTCCAAGCGCTACAAGGCGGTTCGCGCCAAGGTCAATCGCGACAAGCTATATGCATTGAAAGACGCGCTACAGCTGGTCAAGGAAAACGCAACGGCCAAGTTCAATGAGGCGATCGACGTCGCATTGAATCTCGGTATTGACGCGAAAAAGTCCGACCAGAATGTGCGTGGTTCCGTGGTGCTGCCGCAGGGTACCGGAAAGACTGTTCGCGTCGCGGTGTTCGCGCAAGGCGAAAAAGCGCAGCAGGCGAAAGATGCGGGCGCGGATCTGGTCGGTTTTGACGATCTCGCTGCCGAAATCAAGGGTGGCAAGATGGATTTCGACGTCGTGATAGCGACGCCGGACGCGATGCGTGTGGTCGGTCAGCTGGGTCAGGTCCTGGGACCACGCGGCCTGATGCCGAACCCTAAGGTCGGGACGGTTACGCAGGATGTGACGCTGGCGGTGAAAAACGCGAAGGCCGGGCAGGTTCAGTACCGGGCGGACAAGGCGGGAATCGTGCAATGCACGATCGGCCGTGCTTCATTTACGGTCGATGCGCTGGAGGAAAACCTCCGCGCGCTGGTCGATGCGGTGAACAAGGCGCGTCCGGCGGGGACCAAGGGCATCTACCTGAAGAAGGTGGCGGTGTCGAGCACGATGGGTCCCGGCGTGCGCGTCGATCAATCGAACTTTGCGCAGCAACAGCAGTAATGACAAGCCCCCGCGCATGGGCGCGGGGCAGAAACTTTGGGCCGCTGGCGGCAGTTTTGCCGGCGGGTTGTCAAAGACCGTAGGTGCCGAGAGGTTTAATTTTTGGAAGAACGCCGCAGGCAGACCGCCAGTGGCCGGACGCTGAAATCCTACGCAGACGGTGTGCCCGAAACAGGTCAAACATTTTCATGTCTGACTCCTGGGTCATTGGTCGCCGTGTAGTAGCACGAGCGGTGGGCGCGGAACAAGGAAGCGGGATCAAGAAACCGGGTTACGGTGATTGGTCCGGATTCATTATTCAGCATCCATCGATAATCGTTTAACGTTTAACGGAGAACGACCTTGAGTCTCAATCTGGAGCAGAAGCAAGCGGTGGTGGCCGAAGTCAGCGCGCAGGTGGCGCAAGCTCAGACCATCGTACTCGCAGAGTACCGCAGCCTGCCCGTGGAACATATGACCGTGTTGCGCAGAAAAGCGCGCGACTCGGGCGTGTACTTCCGCGTTCTGAAAAACACTTTGGCGCGTCGCGCGGTTGCCGATACACCGTTCAAGGCACTGGCCGATCAGATGATCGGACCGTTGGCTTACGGCATATCGAGCGACCCCGTTGCGGCCGCCAAGTTGCTGCACGAGTTTTCCAAGGAAAACGAGCATCTCGTGATCAAGGGCGGCGCAATGCCGAATGTCCTGATGAGCACCCAAGAAATTGCGGTGCTTGCCAAGATGCCCAGCCGTCAGGAATTGCTTGCCACCCTGCTGGGAACGATGCAGGCGCCGGTTGCCAAGTTTGTTCGCACGCTTAACGAGGTGCCGAGCAAGTTTGTGCGGGCGTTGGCAGCCGTGCGGGATCAGAAGGAAAAGCAGGCTGCTTGAGATCGTCGTCTGATGGCGCCGGTCACCGCAGTCACTTAACTTATTGTTTTATTTATATATTTTAGGATTCAGGAGAACGACATGAGTGTAGCCAAAGCAGAAATTCTCGACACCATCGCGAACATGACGGTGCTTGAGTTGTCCCAACTGATCAAGGACATGGAAGAGAAGTTCGGTGTGTCGGCCGCTGCTGCGGTCGCCGTTGCGGCCCCTGCCGCCGGTGGCGGCGCTGCTGCTGCTGCGGAAGCGCAGACGGAATTCACGGTCAACCTGACCAACGCCGGCGCCAGCAAGGTAAACGTCATCAAGGTAGTACGCGCAGTGACCGGCCTGGGCCTGAAAGAAGCCAAGGATCTGGTTGATGGTGCGCCGAAGCCCGTCAAGGAAGGCATCTCGAAAGCCGATGCCGACGCTATCGCCAAGCAGATCGTCGAAGCCGGCGGCACTGCCGAGATCAAGTAATTGCAGGAATCTGCGCCGGACGGCGGTTATCCGCCATCCGGCGCCTTTTGACTTTTGTTTTTTGTTATCAAGGTTGAAAGTGGCAGGTCATACCGCGCAACGCGTGCTTGTGATCTGCAACGTTTGACTTTCTGACGCTGCCCCGGAGTGGACATGGCCTATTCATTCACCGAAAAGAAACGCATCCGTAAGAGTTTCGCCAAGCGCGAGAGCGTACTGCAGGTGCCTTACCTGTTGACGACCCAGCTTGAATCATTCGCGGCGTTCCTGCAGGAGTTCGCCCCTGCCAACACGCGCAAAAACGAAGGTTTGCAGGCAGCATTTACCAGCATATTCCCGATCGAAAGCCATTCCAAGAATGCGCGGCTGGAGTTCGTCAGTTATGCGCTGGGGGTGCCGCCCTTTGACGTCAAGGAATGTCAGCAGCGCGGCCTGACCTTTGCGGCGCCGCTGCGCGCCAAGGTACGGCTGACGATCATGGACAAGGAAGCGTCCAAGCCGACTGTGAAGGAAGTAAAGGAGCAGGAAGTCTACATGGGCGAGATCCCGCTGATGACTTCCAACGGCTCGTTTGTCATCAACGGCACGGAACGCGTCATCGTGTCGCAGTTGCATCGCTCGCCAGGCGTGTTTTTCGAGCATGACCGCGGCAAGACCCATTCGTCAGGCAAGCTGCTGTTTTCGGCTCGGATCATTCCTTACCGCGGATCGTGGCTGGATTTTGAGTACGATCCCAAGGATTACCTCTACTTCCGTGTCGATCGCCGCCGCAAGATGCCGGTGACGATCCTGCTGAAGGCGCTTGGTTTTTCCATCGAGCAGATTCTCCAGGAGTTCTTCGTTTTCGATACGTTCCACATCACCAAGAACGGTATCGAATTCGAACTGAAGCCTGAACGCATGCGGGGTGAAACGGCGCGTTTCGACATCACGGCCAAGGGCGGCAAGCTCATCGTCGCCAAGGACAAGCGGATCACCGTGAAACATGTTCGCGACATGGAGGCTGCCGGACTAAAGCGCCTCGATGCACCCGAGGATTTTCTGATCGGTCGAGCGCTTGCCCATAACGTCATCGACAAGTCGACCGGCGAAGTGGTGGCCAATGCCAACGACGAGATTACCGAAGAGGTGTTGATCAAATTGCGTGAGGCCGGTGTCTCGAGCATCGAGACCATTTACGCGAACGATCTCGATCAGGGCCCGTATATTTCACAGACGCTCAGGATCGACGAAACGGCCGACCAACTGGCTGCACAGATTGCGATCTATCGCATGATGCGCCCCGGCGAACCGCCGACCGAAGACGCGGTGAAGACGCTGTTCAACGGGCTGTTCTTTTCACCCGACCGTTATGACCTCTCGGCCGTCGGGCGCATGAAATTCAACCGTCGGGTCGGCCGCGCCGAACTCGAGGGGGCAAATACGCTGTCACCGGAAGATATCGTTGCCGTCATCAAGATACTGGTGGAATTGCGCAACGGCCGGGGCGAGATCGACGACATCGATCATCTCGGTAACCGTCGCGTGCGCTCAGTGGGCGAACTGGCGGAGAATCAGTTCCGTGCCGGTCTTGTACGCGTCGAGCGTGCCGTGCGCGAGCGTCTGTCGCAGGCGGAATCTGACAATCTGATGCCGCACGACCTGATCAACGCCAAGCCCGTGTCCGCGGCCATCCGCGAGTTCTTCGGATCGTCGCAGCTGTCGCAATTCATGGACCAGACCAATCCGCTTTCGGAGATTACCCACAAACGCCGCGTCTCGGCGCTGGGCCCGGGTGGACTGACGCGCGAACGCGCCGGCTTTGAGGTGCGCGACGTGCACCCGACGCATTATGGCCGTGTTTGTCCGATCGAGACGCCGGAAGGTCCGAACATCGGCCTGATCAATTCGCTGGCCATCTATGCGCGTACCAACCAGTACGGCTTCCTTGAAACGCCTTATCGCAAGGTCAAGGACAGCAAGGTCACCGACGAGATTCACTATCTGTCCGCAATCGAGGAAGGCAAGTTCGTCATCGCCCAGGCCAATGCGGCCTTGGACAAGCAGGGCAAATTTGCCGATGACCTGGTTTCGTGCCGTCATCACAATGAATTCGCGCTGTCGGCGCCTGATCGTATCGAGTACATGGACGTGGCGCCGGCGCAGGCGGTTTCGGTGGCGGCTTCGCTGATTCCGTTCCTCGAGCATGACGATGCCAACCGCGCGTTGATGGGTTCGAACATGCAGCGCCAGGCGGTTCCCTGCCTGCGGGCGGAGAAGCCGCTGGTGGGCACGGGTCTCGAGCGTACGGTAGCGGTCGATTCTGGCACGGCGGTACAGGCACGTCGCGGCGGCGTGGTTGATTACGTCGACGCGGGCCGTATCGTGGTGCGCGTCAACGATGATGAAACTTCCGCGGGAGAAGTCGGCGTCGACATCTACAATCTGGTCAAGTATCAGCGGTCCAATCAGAACACCAACATCAACCAGCGCCCGCTGGTGAAGGTGGGCGACCATATTGCCCGCGGCGATGTTGTGGCTGACGGCGCGTCCACTGACATGGGCGAATTGGCCCTGGGTCAGAACATGCTGGTCGCGTTCATGCCCTGGAACGGCTACAACTTCGAAGACTCAATCCTCATTTCGGAGCGGGTCGTCGCTGAAGACCGGTTTACCTCGATACATATCGAGGAATTGTCGGTGGTGGCTCGCGATACGAAGCTGGGCCCTGAAGAGATTACCCGCGACATTTCGAACCTCTCGGAATCGCAACTGGGTCATCTTGATGAGTCGGGCATTATTCACATCGGCGCCGAAGTCGAGGCCGGTGACGTGCTGGTCGGCAAGGTAACGCCCAAGGGCGAAACCCAGCTGACGCCGGAAGAGAAGCTGCTGCGCGCCATCTTCGGCGAGAAGGCCTCGGACGTTAAGGACACCAGTCTGCGCGTGTCGTCGGGCATTTCGGGAACGGTGATCGACGTGCAGGTGTTTACGCGCGAAGGCATTGAGCGCGACAAGCGTGCCCAGCAAATTATTGATGACGAGCTCAAGCGTTACAAGAAGGACCTGGGCGATCAGCTGCGTATTGTGGAAAACGATGCGTTCGAGCGGCTCGAGCGGCTGCTGACCGGCAAGACCGCGAATGGCGGACCGAAGAAGCTCGCCAAGGGATCGAAAATCACCAAGTCGTTCCTGGCGGAAGTCGAGCGCCACAGCTGGTTCGACATCCGTCTGGCCAACGAAGAGGCTGCCGCGCAGATGGAGCAGATCAAGGAAAGTCTCGCGCAGACCAAACTGGAGTTTGACAAGGCGTACGACGAGAAAAAGAAGAAGCTCACCAGCGGTGACGAACTTGCGCCGGGCGTGCAGAAGATGGTCAAGGTCTATCTGGCCGTCAAACGCCGCTTGCAGCCGGGTGACAAGATGGCGGGCCGTCACGGCAACAAGGGTGTGATTTCCAAGATCACGCCGATCGAAGACATGCCGCACATGGCTGATGGGACGCCGGTGGACATCGTGCTCAATCCGCTGGGCGTGCCGTCACGGATGAACGTTGGTCAGATTCTCGAGACGCATCTGGGTTGGGCTGCCAAGGGTCTGGGGACGCGCATCGGCGAGATGGTCGCCGCGCAAGCTAAGGCCGCGGAAGTGCGCAAGATCCTGGACAAGGTCTATAACACCAACGGCAAGCCGGTAGAGCTGGATACCTTGAACGACGAAGAGGTGATGGAGCTTGCCACCAATCTGCGCAACGGAGTGCCGTTTGCAACACCGGTGTTCGATGGCGCCACTGAGGTGGAGATCAAGCAGATGCTGGATTTGGCCTACCCGCATGATGATCCGCACACGAAAAAGCTCGGCTTTACGCCCAGCAAGACGCAGGTCACGCTTTATGACGGCCGCACCGGAGATCCGTTTGAGCGACCGGTAACCGTTGGCTACATGCACATGCTGAAGCTGCATCACCTTGTTGATGACAAGATGCATGCGCGTTCCACCGGGCCGTACAGCCTGGTTACGCAGCAGCCGCTGGGCGGCAAGGCTCAGTTCGGCGGGCAGCGTTTCGGCGAGATGGAGGTCTGGGCGCTCGAAGCCTACGGCGCCGCGTACGTGCTGCAGGAAATGCTCACGGTCAAATCGGACGATACCGAGGGTCGGCGCAAGGTCTACGAGTCCATTGTCAAGGGCGACCACCGCATTGAGGCGGGCATGCCGGAATCGTTCAATGTGCTGGTCAAGGAGATACGTTCGCTTGCGATCGATATCGACCTTGATCGCAACCGTTATTGATTTATCGAAGAGAGACCGTGGGGAAGTGCGATGCGCTTCCCTCCGGATGCACCTCACCGTTTACGTAGGAGTTCGCGATGAAAGCACTGCTTGATTTGTTCAAACAGGTTACGCAGGAAGAGGAATTTGATGCGATCAAGATCGGGCTGGCCTCGCCCGAGAAGATCCGCTCATGGTCATACGGGGAAGTGAAAAAGCCGGAGACCATCAACTACCGCACGTTCAAGCCTGAGCGTGACGGCCTCTTCTGCGCCAAGATCTTTGGTCCGACCAAGGACTATGAATGCCTGTGCGGTAAATACAAGCGGCTCAAGCACCGCGGTGTGATTTGCGAAAAGTGCGGTGTCGAGGTCACGCTGTCCAAGGTGCGCCGCGAACGTATGGGCCACATCGAGATGGCAAGCCCCGTTGCGCATATCTGGTTCCTGAAATCGCTGCCGTCACGTCTGGGCATGGTCCTTGACATGACGCTGCGGGATATCGAGCGGGTTCTTTATTTCGAGGCCTATGTGGTCACCGATCCGGGCATGACCCCGCTGAAGCGCTGCCAGCTGATGACCGAGGACGATTACCTTGCCAAAGTGGAAGAGTTTGGCGATGACTTCAGCGCTGCCATGGGCGCGGAAGGTGTACGGGCGTTGCTGCGCAGTCTCGATCTTAATCAGGAGATCGAAACACTGCACGCTGATCTCAAGGCAACGAGCTCGGAAACCAAGATCAAGAAAATTGCAAAGCGCCTGAAGGTGCTTGAAGGTTTCAAGAAATCAGGCATCAAACCCGACTGGATGATCCTGGAAGTGCTGCCGGTGCTGCCGCCAGAACTGCGTCCGCTGGTGCCGCTGGACGGCGGGCGTTTTGCAACGTCGGATCTGAATGATCTGTACCGCCGCGTGATCAACCGCAATAACCGGCTGAAGCGCCTGCTGGAACTGAAGGCGCCGGAAATCATCGTGCGCAACGAGAAGCGCATGCTGCAGGAAGCCGTCGATTCACTGCTGGACAACGGCCGTCGCGGCAAAGCAATGACCGGTGCGAACAAGCGTCCGCTGAAATCGCTCGCGGACATGATCAAGGGCAAGGGTGGCCGCTTCCGCCAGAACCTGCTGGGCAAGCGCGTTGACTACTCCGGCCGTTCGGTCATTGTCGTCGGGCCGCAACTGAAACTGCATCAGTGTGGTCTGCCGAAAAAGATGGCACTGGAGTTATTCAAGCCTTATATCTTCAACAAGCTTGAAATCATGGGCCTGGCAACGACCATCAAGGCGGCGAAACGCATGGTGGAGAGTGAAGAGCCTATCGTCTGGGATATTCTTGAAGAGGTAATCCGCGAGCATCCGGTGATGCTGAACCGCGCGCCGACGCTGCATCGACTCGGCATACAGGCGTTCGAGCCGGTGCTGATTGAAGGCAAGGCGATCCAGCTGCATCCGCTGGTTTGTGCGGCATTCAACGCCGACTTTGACGGCGACCAGATGGCCGTCCATGTGCCGTTGTCGCTCGAAGCGCAGATGGAGGCACGCACGCTGATGCTGTCATCCAACAATGTGCTGTCACCGGCCAATGGCGATCCCATCATCGTGCCTTCGCAGGATATCGTGCTTGGTCTTTATTACACCACGCGCGAGAAGCAGGGCGCCCGGGGCGAAGACTCGGCATTTATCAACGTCTCTGAAGTCTCCCGCGCGTACGAGACCGGGCAGGTCGAGATCAATGCGCGAATTCATGTGCGTATCAAAGAGACCGAGGTCGACGAGGATGGTACGAAGCGCGAAAAGCTGACGCGTTATCAGACCACGGTAGGGCGCGCACTGCTGTCCGAGATACTGCCGCACGGATTGGCCTTCGAATACATCAACAAGGCATTGAAGAAAAAGGAAATTTCGAAAATCATCAACGCCAGCTTCCGTCGCTGCGGTCTGCGCGAGACGGTGATTTTTGCCGACAAGCTGATGTACAACGGGTTTTCGATGGCGACACGAGCAGGATTGTCGATCGCCGTGGACGACATGCTGGTGCCGATGCAGAAGAACGACATCATTGTTGAAGCGGAAAAAGAAGTTAAGGAGATCGAAAAGCAGTACACCTCGGGCCTGGTCACGCAGGGCGAGCGTTACAACAAGGTGGTCGATATCTGGGGCCGTGCGGGCGACTTCGTTGCCAAGGCCATGATGGAACAGCTTGGCGTCGAACCTGTCATCGAATGGGACGCGAAGACTCGGGAATGGAAACCGCGCACCGACAAGAAGGGCAACCCGGTGATGCAGGAATCCTTCAACTCGATTTACATGATGGCCGATTCCGGTGCGCGTGGTTCCGCCGCACAGATTCGCCAGCTTGCCGGCATGCGCGGCTTGATGGCCAAGCCGGATGGCTCGATCATTGAAACCCCGATTACGGCGAATTTCCGCGAGGGATTGAACGTTCTGCAATACTTTATTTCGACCCACGGTGCACGCAAGGGTCTGGCGGACACGGCGCTGAAGACCGCGAACTCGGGTTACCTGACCCGACGACTGGTCGATGTAACGCAGGATCTGGTCGTGACCGAAGACGATTGCGGTACCGAGCGCGGTGCCGTCATGAAGGCGCTGGTCGAAGGCGGCGAGGTCGTCGAGAGTTTGCGCGAACGCATTCTCGGGCGCGTTTCAGTGGGGGATATTGTCAATCCGGAAACCAGCGCGACGCTGTTCCCGACCAATACGCTTCTTGATGAGGATGTCGTTGACGCGATCGAGGCGGCCGGTATCGACGAAGTCAAGGTGCGCACGCCGCTGACCTGCGAAACGCGATACGGCTTGTGCACGCGTTGTTACGGGCGTGATCTTGGCCGCGGCACGATGGTGAACATCGGCGAAGCGGTCGGTGTAATTGCGGCTCAGTCGATCGGTGAGCCTGGCACGCAGCTGACCATGCGCACCTTCCATATCGGCGGTGCGGCATCGCGTACCGCTGTGGTGAGTCAGGTGGACAGCAAGTCGGCCGGTGTGGTGCGGTATTCCGCTGGCATGCGTTATGTGTCAAACACGCGTGGCGAACTGGTGGCGATTTCGCGCAACGGTGAAATCATGATCCATGACGACGCCAATCGTGAGCGTGAGCGGCACAAAATTCCCTATGGTGCATTGCTGTCAACTCGCGACGGCGAAAACGTGAAGCCCGGACATGTTCTGGCCACGTGGGATCCGCATACGCGTCCGATCATCACGGAGTATGCGGGTCGCATCAAGTTCGAGAACGTCGAGGAGGGGGTGACCGTCGCGAAGCAGATCGACGAGGTTACCGGCCTGTCGACGTTGGTGGTCGTGGATCCGAAGCGTCGCGGCAGTGCGCAGGCAAAGGGTTTGCGCCCGCAAGTCAAGCTGCTGGATGGAGATAACCAGGAGATCAAACTCGCCGGATCGGATCAGTCGGTCAACATCACCTTCCAGATCGGTTGCATTATCACCGTGCGTGACGGGCAGGAAGTCGGCGTGGGCGAAGTGCTGGCACGGATTCCGCAGGAGTCGTCGAAAACCCGTGACATTACCGGCGGCCTGCCGCGCGTGGCTGAACTGTTCGAGGCGCGCTCGCCGAAAGACGCTGGCATGTTTGCCGAAGTGACGGGAACCGTTTCGTTTGGCAAGGACACCAAAGGCAAGCAGCGTCTTGTGATCACCGACCTTGATGGTGTGGCTCACGAGTTTCTGATTGCCAAGGAAAAGCATGTCATGGCGCATGACGGTCAGGTCGTGAACAAGGGCGAGATGATTGTTGACGGCCCGGCCGATCCGCACGATACGCTGCGCCTGCTGGGTGTTGAAGCGCTGGCACGCTACATTTCCAATGAAGTCCAGGACGTGTACCGGCTCCAGGGCGTGAAAATCAACGACAAGCATATTGAAGTCATCGTGCGCCAGATGTTGCGGCGCGTAATGATCGTCGATCCGGGCAACACCCGCTTTATTACCGGTGAGCAGGTTGAGCGCGCCGAGGTGCTGGAAGAAAACGAGCGCATCGTGGCCGAAGGCAAGGATCCCGCGCAGTACGATCATGTGTTGCTGGGCATTACCAAGGCCTCGCTGTCAACTGATTCGTTTATTTCCGCTGCGTCCTTCCAGGAAACCACTCGCGTGCTGACCGAGGCGGCCATCATGGGCAAACGCGACGAATTGCGCGGCCTCAAGGAGAACGTCATCGTCGGCCGCCTGATTCCGGCGGGCACCGGTCTTGCCTACCATCGTGTGCGGCGCAAACAGGCCGAGCAGGCCGAGCTGGAGCAGGCCGCCGCTGCCGCCGAGGCGGCTGCGGTGAGCGCAGAAGGGGAAGAGCAGGTTGCTTGACAGGGATAGGCTGACCCCATAAAATCGATGGTCTTTGTTGGGCCCTGTGCGGCTATAAAATCCCGCAGTGCCTCAACGGTGGAAAAGCCGGGACGGTGGAAACGCCGTCCCCGCGTTTTTTGGGGCCGTCGCCAATAGTCGTGAAGTGCAGTCTGGTAATAGCCGCCTGAACGTCAATTTTTTGTCGTAACTTATTGAGAAACAAGGAAAAATGCCGACCGTAAACCAATTGGTGCGCAAACCGCGCCGGGCACCCCAGGTCAAGAGCAAGGTGCCGGCGCTTGCGGGCAGCCCGCAAAAGCGCGGCGTATGCACGCGCGTCTACACGACGACCCCCAAAAAACCGAATTCTGCTCTGCGGAAAGTTGCGAAGGTTCGTCTGACCAACGGGTTTGAGGTGATCGGTTACATCGGCGGTGAGGGCCACAACCTCCAGGAGCACTCGGTGGTGCTGATTCGCGGTGGCCGTGTCAAGGATTTGCCAGGTGTGCGCTACCACATAGTTCGCGGCAGCTTGGATACCGCTGGCGTCAAGGATCGCAAGCAGTCGCGTTCCAAATACGGTGCGAAACGCGCCAAAGCCGCTTGATAGGGGATTAGGGAAATGCCACGTCGCAGGGAAGTGCCAAAGCGTGAAGTTCTGCCGGATCCGAAGTACGGCAGCCAGGATGTCGCCAAATTCATCAATGTGCTGATGACGCGGGGCAAGAAGTCGGTTGCTGAGCAAATCATGTACCGTGCGCTTGAGCAGATCAAAGCCAAGGCCGGCAAGGATGCGCTCGAAGTGTTCAATCAGGCCGTCAATAACGTGAAGCCGATGGTCGAGGTGAAGAGTCGCAGGGTCGGCGGCGCAAATTACCAGGTGCCGGTCGAGGTCCGTTCGGTTCGCCGCATGGCGCTCGCAATGCGCTGGTTGCGCGACGCGGCGCGCAGCCGTGGGGAAAAATCAATGGGCGCGCGCCTGGCGGGCGAATTGACCGAGGCTGCGGAAGGTCGCGGCGGCGCAATGAAAAAACGTGAAGAAGTGCATCGTATGGCGGAAGCCAACAAAGCCTTCTCGCACTACCGGTTTTGATGCCGGCAGCTGAAGGATAAAGAACGTGCCACGCAAGACTCCAATCGAACGTTATCGCAACATCGGGATCTCTGCCCACATTGACGCGGGTAAGACCACGACGACGGAACGCGTCCTTTTCTATACCGGTGTCAATCACAAAATCGGCGAGGTCCATGACGGTGCCGCGACGATGGACTGGATGGAGCAGGAGCAGGAACGCGGTATCACCATCACGTCTGCAGCCACGACGTGCTACTGGCGTGGCATGGGTGCGAACTATCCCGAGCATCGCGTAAACATTATCGATACCCCGGGCCACGTCGACTTCACCATCGAAGTCGAGCGCTCAATGCGGGTGCTCGATGGTGCCTGTATGGTGTATTGCGCAGTAGGTGGTGTGCAGCCCCAGTCCGAGACGGTATGGCGCCAGGCCAACAAGTACGGCGTGCCGCGTCTTGCGTTCGTCAACAAGATGGACCGTACCGGCGCCAACTTCTTCCGCGTGTATGAGCAGATGAAGTCGCGTCTCAAAGCCAACCCCGTGCTAATCCAGGTGCCGATCGGTAGTGAAGACAAATTTGTCGGTGTGATCGACCTCGTCAAGATGAAGGCGATTGTCTGGGATGATGAGTCGCAGGGCATTAAGTTTGATTACGTGGATATTCCGGCAGAATTGAAGGACTTGGCCGACGAGTGGCACGAGAAAATGGCGGAAGTTGCGGCTGAGGCGAACGAGGACTTGATGAACAAGTACCTCGAAACCGGAAAGCTGACGGAAGCGGAACTGAAGGACGGCTTGCGCCGTAGAACCATCAGTGGCGAGATCGTGCCGATGTTGTGTGGTTCCGCGTTCAAGAATAAGGGTGTCCAGGCCATGCTGGACGCGGTCGTGGACTACCTGCCGTCGCCGGTTGATATTCCTCCGGTCAAAGGTATTCTTGATAACGAACAGGAAGGTTCGCGCAAGGCCGATGACAGCGAGCCGTTTTCGGCGCTTGCGTTCAAGATCATGACCGATCCGTTTGTCGGTCAGCTCACGTTCATCCGCGTATATTCCGGTGTGCTGAATTCCGGCGACACGATTTATAACGCGATCAAGCAGCGCAAGGAGCGCATCGGCCGTATTTTGCTGATGCATGCCAACCAGCGCGAAGAAATCAAGGAGCTGTTTGCAGGTGACATTGCCGCGGCCGTCGGGCTGAAGGATGTCATCACCGGCGATACGTTGTGTGACCCGGCAAAAATCATCACGCTGGAGCGCATGGTGTTTCCAGAACCGGTGATTCACGTCGCTGTTGAGCCCAAGACCAAGGCTGACCAGGAGAAGATGGGCATTGCGCTCAATCGGTTGGCGCAGGAGGATCCGTCTTTCCGTGTGCGCAGCGATGAGGAATCCGGTCAGACCATTATTTCCGGGATGGGCGAACTGCATCTCGAGGTTCTTGTAGAGCGCATGAAACGCGAGTTCAGTGTGGAGGCGAATGTCGGCGCCCCGCAGGTTGCGTATCGCGAGACCATACGCAAGCCGTGCGACAAGGTGGAAGGCAAGTTCGTTAAACAATCGGGCGGACGCGGACAGTACGGCCATGTGTGGCTCAAGGTCGAGCCGAACGAGACCGGCAAGGGCTACGAATTCGTCGACGCCATCAAGGGCGGATCGGTGCCCCGCGAATACATTCCCGCCGTGCAGAAAGGCATTCTCGAGGCGCTCCCGTCCGGTGTATTGGCGGGATTCCCAGTGGTCGACGTCAAAGTAACTCTGTTTGACGGTTCATATCATGAAGTCGACTCCAACGAGAACGCCTTCAAGATGGCCGGCCTGATGGCGTTCAAGGAGGGCTTGCGCCGCGCCAATCCCGCCCTGCTCGAGCCGATCATGGCCGTCGAGGTGGAGACTCCAGAGGATTTCATGGGTAATGTCGTGGGCGACCTCAGCTCGCGCCGCGGCGTGATCCAGGGCATGGAGGACATTCCCGGTGGTGGCAAGACAGTAAAGTCCGAAGTGCCGCTGAAGGAGATGTTCGGCTATTCAACCACCCTGCGTTCGTTGTCGCAGGGCCGTGCGACTTATACGATGGAATTCAAACACTATTCGGAAGCGCCGCGTAACATCGCTGACGAGATCATTAACAAGCAATCTGGCAAAGACGAGAAGAAATAAAGGACATCATCATGGCCAAGGGTAAATTTGAGCGTACGAAGCCGCACGTGAACGTGGGGACGATTGGGCACGTTGATCATGGCAAGACGACACTGACGGCGGCGATGACGACGATACTGTCGAAGAAATTCGGCGGAGAGGCGAAGAGCTACGCGCAGATTGACTCGGCTCCGGAAGAGAAGGCGCGGGGGATCACGATCAACACGGCGCACGTGGAGTATGAGACG
Source organism: Burkholderiales bacterium (assembly GCA_041620115.1). Classification (GTDB taxonomy): domain Bacteria; phylum Pseudomonadota; class Gammaproteobacteria; order Burkholderiales; family SG8-41. The sequence goes on from JBFKCU010000020.1 coordinate 15,753, forward strand.
ACGCAGCGGCACTACGCGCACGTGGATTGCCCGGGGCACGCGGACTATGTGAAGAACATGATCACGGGTGCGGCGCAGATGGACGGTGCGATTCTGGTGGTGTCGGCGGCTGACGGCCCGATGCCGCAGACGCGGGAACACATTTTGCTGGCGCGCCAGGTGGGCGTGCCCTACATCATCGTGTTCATGAACAAAGCGGACATGGTGGACGACAAGGAGTTGCTGGAGCTGGTGGAGATGGAAGTGCGCGAGCTGCTCTCCAAGTATGACTTCCCCGGCGACAAGACCCCGATCGTGATCGGCTCGGCGCTGAAGGCGCTCGAGGGCGACACGGGTGAAATGGGTGAAGCGGCGATTGTGAAGCTGGCCGATGCGCTGGATTCGTATATTCCGACGCCGGAGCGTGATGTGGACAAGGCGTTCCTGATGCCGGTGGAAGACGTGTTCTCGATTTCGGGCCGCGGCACGGTGGTGACGGGGCGTGTGGAGCGCGGCGTCATCAAGGTTGGCGAAGAGATCGAGATCGTGGGTCTGAAGCCGACGCTGAAGACGGTGTGCACGGGCGTAGAGATGTTCCGCAAGCTGCTGGACCAGGGTCAGGCGGGCGACAACGTGGGCATTCTGCTGCGCGGCACGAAGCGCGAAGAGGTGCAGCGCGGTCAGGTGCTGGCGAAGCCGGGCTCGATCACGCCGCATACCAAGTTTACGGCGGAGGTATATGTGCTGTCGAAGGACGAGGGTGGGCGGCATACGCCGTTCTTCAACGGTTATCGTCCGCAGTTTTACTTCCGCACGACGGACGTGACGGGGTCAATCGAGTTGCCGAAGGGCACGGAGATGGTGATGCCCGGGGACAACATTCAGATGACGGTGACGCTGATCCAGCCCATTGCGATGGAAGAGGGTCTGCGTTTTGCGGTGCGCGAGGGTGGCAAGACCGTCGGCGCCGGCGTCGTCGCTAAAGTAATCGAGTAA